>QNAG01000250.1 GCA_003641415.1 Candidatus Zixiibacteriota bacterium
ACTCGAAGAGTGCCCCTAAATGCGACAAAAAACAGTCGAATTTACCCTGACAGGATGCTTCGCGAGGGGGATTGAGAGGGGGGCTAAGGTTTAACCAACAACTTTTTAGCGCACCCCCCTTCCAAATGTATATTGACCAAGTATTGATTCTAAATTAAAATGGAAATCCGCTGAAGTCTAATAGGCCTACAGGTCTAAAATTTAGTAAGTTGAAAAGGAGAGAAGATGTATAGATTTAGAAAGATCGTTCCAATATTGGTGGTAAGCGTTATGCTTATCGGCATGTTAGCTGCTTGCTCAACGCCGGCGCCTGTTGAAGAAGCAGAGCCCGTTGAAGAAGTAGAAGTTGTCGAAGAGGCAGAGCCTGTTGAAGAAGCAGAGCCTGTCGAAGAAGTAGAAGTTGTCGAAGAGGCAGAGCCTGTCGAAGAAGAAGTCGCTTTTGAAGAGCAACCCTTTGGCGAGAACTTGCCCACCGCACCTACCATCACAACCCCGCTCGTAGTTGCATACCAAGACTTTTCACAAAAGTTCAGCCCGTTCTTTTCAGATACAGGGTATGACGCAGATGTTGCTGCTATGACACAGATTTCACTGCTGACTACCGATCGTACGGGCGGTATCATCTTCAACGCCATTGAAGGTGAAGTCGTCAATTACAATGGCACGGACTACCTTTACAAGGGTCCTGCAGACACAAAAGTGGAATATGATGAAGCGACAGACACGACCAAATACACTGCAAAACTTCGTGTCGGTATGAAGTTTTCCGATGGAAAACCTGTCACCGCCGATGACATCATCTTCACTTATTATACATTCCTCGATCCGTCTTATGTTGGCTCGACCACTCTTTCGTCTTATGATATTGTTGGTCTAAAAGACTATCAAACACAAACCACAAGCGATGTGTTTGATAAATACAACGCAATGGCTGAAGATATCTTTGCTGCCGGTCCTGACCATGAATGGTCTGACGCAGATGCCTGGACAGCTGAACAGCAAGATGATTTTTGGGCTAAGCTCAAAGACGAGTGGATGTACGATGTTCAAGGCATTGTAAACTATGTGAATAACAATTATATGGCCTATGCTGAATCTTACACCACCTATCTACCCGAAGAAATTACTGGTAACGAAGGCATGGAAATCATGCTCGGTATGGTGCTCTGGGGATTTGGCGATATTGATGACGATGGTCAGCTTGTTACTGCTATAACTGAGACAACTTTCGACCTAGTTGAGAATTTCCCAACCATCGAAGATTACTACAACGAAACCTATGCAGCTTATGAAGGCGATCCGGTTGAGTATGCTGGCGTTGAATCCGCCAGTGGTGCCGATGTTCTTGGCAACGCAACATCCAAATTCATTGGCTACTGGGGTCCTCTGGACGAAAGCATGGGTGGCGAAGGTGTTCCGAACATCTCTGGTATTGTCAAAGTTGATGATTACACCGTGGAAGTCACCGTAAATGGTTACTCTGCTCCTGCTGTGTACTCCATTCTGGGCATTCAGGTTACACCGCTTCACTACTACGGTGATGCTGCCAAGTACGACTATGAAAACAATCAATTTGGTTTTGATTTCGGCGATTTATCCAAGCAACAGAGCTTAACCGCTACCCCGATGGGGGCTGGCGCCTATAAATATGTGAAATATGACAACCGCGTTGTCTACTTCGAAGCTAATGAGTATTACTACAGAGGCTGCCCGAAGATCGCGGAGATTCAGTTCAAAGAGACCACTTCCGCTGAAGTACCGTCTGCTGTTCAGACCGGCACCGCTGATGCTGGTGAGATGAGCTACAATGCCACTCGTTACGCAGAAGTGCAGTCTTACAACTCAAATGGCACCATGACTGGCGACGTTATTACATCAAGTTTGGTCGACAACCTCGGCTACGGGTACATTGGTATCAATGCCGATAACGTCAATGTTGCTGGCGAGCCTGGCTCTGACGCATCCAAGAACTTGCGCAAAGGTTTTGCTACTGTCTTAGCTGTTTACCGTGATGTAGCGATTGATAGCTATTATGGTGAAGCTGCTTCAGTTATCAACTACCCAATCTCCAATACCTCTTGGGCTGCTCCTCAGCCGACAGATGATGACTACCAGCTCGCGTTCTCCACAGATGTTGATGGCAATCCCATCTACACCCCCGAGATGTCTTTCGAGGAAAAATACGCTGCTGCCGAACAGGCTGCTTTGGGCTTCTTTGAAGCCGCCGGATACACGGTTGTTGATGGTAAGCTTACAGAAGCACCCGAAGGCGCGAAGATGAGTTACGAAGTCATCGTTCCTGGTGACGGCACAGGTGATCACCCTGCGTTTGCTATCTTAACTGGCGCACAGGCAGCTCTGGCTAATATTGGCATGGAACTCAAGATCAATGATCCTTCAGACGCCAATATCCTTTGGGATGCTCTAGATTCTAGCTCACAGGAACTTTGGACCGCTGCTTGGGGTTCAACGATTGATCCTGACATGTACCAGGTTTATCACAGTTCCAACGTTGTTGGCGAAGGTGGTTCTGATTCCAATCATTACCACATCCGCGACGAAGCGTTAGATCAATTCATTTTGGATGCCCGCAAGAGTGATGATCAGGGCTATCGCAAAGCTGTTTACAAACAAGCTCTTGATCGGATCATTGACTGGGCGGTCGAAATTCCGACCTACCAACGCAAGAACGTTATCATTTTTAGCACCGAACGTGTTAACATTGATACCCTTACTCCTGATATTACAACTTTCTGGGGCTGGTTGAGCGATATTGAATTGGTAGAGATGCGGTAATAGCCGTTAGTTTTTTCAGTGATATACTAAGAATTGTGAGCCCGCCTTTGGGTGGGCTCACATTTTTATGTAGTTATCCAGATAAGGCTCTTTCGGAATTCACGGGGCAGATGTCATTGCGAACCTTCGTTTTCGCTGTACGAGTCCATTGGCAGGAGGCGCGGCAATTCCCCCCAGATAGCAGGGGAGGCTGCCACGTCACAAAAGACGTTCCTCGCCGCGATATAGTTGACTTACTTTGTTAAGTGCAACCCCGCTATTTCCTGAAGAACCCCAGATAATTTATTAGCAAACAGAGTTGGATATTGATATGCGTAATTTTATTATAAGGCGTCTCTTACTTGGCCTTTTCATCACTTTCTTTGGTGCCATGGTAGTGTATGCTGTTATTCGCAGTCTTCCCACATCTTATGTGGAAGCGATCGCAAGACAGCGAGCTACTAACCCATTAAGCACCAAAACCTATCAGGAGTGGCTGGATCAACTCAATGCCGTTTACAAGCTAGATATTGGCATTATTCCCGGCTTTTTCGGCTGGGTTGGTAATGCTGTGAAGGGAGATTTTGGCGAATCATGGCATTATGGTATTCCAGTAACTGAAAAGTTCAACCAGGTAATCTGGTATTCCGTTATCATTAACATCATTACGTTTTTTGTTCAGATATTTATTTCAATCCCACTAGGTAATCTGGCCGCTACCAAACAATACAGTAAAACAGATTACGCCATCACCGTTTTTGCGCTGATGGGTATTTCATTGCCAACATTTTTCCTCGCAACGATACTGAAGTATGTTTTTGCCATCAAGCTTGGTTGGTTTGACTTATATGGGTTGACCGGTAGATTTTTTAATTCCATGACCCCGTTTGAACAAGTGATGGATATTGGATATCATATGATTTTACCGGTTGTCACGTTGATGATGCTCTCAGTCGGAGGGCTTATGCGCTATAACCGAACCAATATGTTGGAAGTGCTTAATTCTGACTATATTCGTACAGCGCGAGCAAAAGGACTATCTGAAAAAGTTGTTATTAATAAACATGCTTTTCGCAACACGCTGATACCCCTTGTTTCGTATATGAGCTATTTGCTTCCATCAATGTTAGGCGGCTCGCTGATTACAGAAACTCTTTTTCAAATACCGGGCATTGGCTATATTTCTTATCAAGCCATTATCCGCGGCGATATACCTTTTGCCATGTTCTATACTACATTCCTCATCCTCCTTACACA
>QNAG01000251.1 GCA_003641415.1 Candidatus Zixiibacteriota bacterium
GAAGCATCACTACATCCAGGACTTCTGAACCCATCTCCTTTGTAGCAGAGACAGATCAGTCATTTGATGTCATTGACGGAGTGTATTCTTCCTTGGGAAATCTCGTTGGTAGCTATACGCCAACTGAGTTCAAACTGAACGTTGACATTATTTATCTCTACAGGATTAATGAACCTGGATATCTTACTATGCTAAGTCCGTATCGATGGCCAGGGACAGAAAATCAGCCTGAATTATCACAGGCGGATTTCACCGAAGATATTGTCTTGGTTCCTGACTTCCCCGTTCGTCCGGGAGAATACAATGGAATGGGGTTTTATTTTGGGTTAAATAGGGCAGTAGCAGAGCAAGGAATTTATGATGGAGTCGATACCAGAATGCTGAAGGAAAGTGTTGTAACAGTCAGCATACCGGGTTACGAAGATGTCTGGACAGACACTTCGACTACCTTAGATCTTAGCTCCTACGGTTTTGGAATATATGAGACTCGGGTAAAGAATGCAGATGGCTCTCTGACATTTGGTCCGAGTCAGTTACAACCGGGATCTGTTGAAGCGAACTATGGCTTGGCCGGAGTTGAGCGTTTCTACCCTATTAACAACTTCATCTTCGCGGGATCTGATTGCTATGCCGTACTGCCAGGTGAAGATGGTCATCCTGATTCATTCAACTCAGTTGACGCTGTTGGTCTCTACAATAATCTGAATCCTCCAGGACCGGTGTTTTCAGGTGATATGGCCTGCATTGTTTTGCCGTTTTCAGGAATTATCGTTCCTGATTTTGTTCCAGAAATAACTTTTATCATGTCATGGAATCTAGAAAACATAATAGAAGTCTATGATGCGGGAACTCCAGACGAAAAAAGCGACGATATTATGGTATTTGCTAAAGATTTCTGGACGAGATTCAATCTGAGCGTATCTTACTAGAATGTCACCTAAGATACACGCCACGAGCGGTGCGATTTGCCGACAGCAAGTCCGCATCAGCACCCGGGAGGTGGCCCGGTGACCGCATTGGCTTCCTGCTAGCTCGACTAGATGCACGTTTTCGCTTGTTTGTGTCCATCGCAACTCTATAGAAGTGAGGTGTTGCAACGATCGGTTGAATCCACCCTATGCCCTTCTATATTACATGTATAGACAGGAGGAAAAATGCCATATATTTATGTCCAGACAAACCATTCGGCTGTTGACGCAAAATCACTTTTAAAAAAACTTTCCACCGTTTCGGCCAAAGCCATCGGAAAACCTGAAGCTTACATCCAGACCGCTCTGGAAGCGGACTCAGAGATGACTTTCGCCGGAACAGATGATCCGACCGCTTTCATTCAATGCAAGAGTATCGGTCTTGATGATTCTCTTACCGAATCAATATCTGCAGCGATCTGTTCATTTTGCGAGATCGAATTGTCAATCCCAAAAGACAGGATCTACATCGAGTTTGTTGGGCCAACAGGAAAAATGTAGGGCTGGAAAGGGGCAACATTCTAAAGGCATACCCAAAGTGAATCGCCCCAGCTTTACCGGAGACCGCATTAATTAGGTCGGGTGTTGAGTCGATAAGCCGGTCTCAGCAGTTTGTAAGATAAATGCACGATTTCTTTGATTTTCAGATAAGTTGGTGGCCGGTGATGAGAAACGAGTATCTCCCAACAATAAGGATCGGACTAAAACAAGCTCTTCTCGGGAGATTCCAGTGTGATTAAAAGTCTCACGAGAGCTTTAGGCTTTGAAATAGAACATCGGAATGTTGCGTGAATATTTGTCCTGAAAAGTCTTGCCATATCATATATACTCAATTAAAGTAATGAACATACAGATACAGATGAGGTAACAAATATGGGAACTCTATGGTGGCTTTTTGTTATTCTTGGAGTTCTATGTATAGTTATCGAGATTTTCACCCCAGGCTTTGTGATTCTCTGGTTTGGAATAGCTTTTCTTCTTACAGCTATCCCTGTCTATTTTGAGGCACCCCTTTGGGTAATCATTCTTACATATTCAGTATCACTATTTGTTTTGGCCGTATTTGTTAGGAAAATTGCCTTAAGGATATCTTCTGGGGAAAATAGCGGAATAAAGACGAATGCAGATGCAATTATTGCTCAGCAAGGAATCGTAGTTGAAGAAGTAAATACAATAAATGGAACCGGAAGAGTTCGGGTGAATCGTGAGACATGGACAGCTATATCATACGTTGATGACGTCATCCGTATAAATGATAAAATTGAAGTTTGTTCAGTTGAAGGCGTTAAACTAGTCGTAAAAAGGAGTATCTAATATGGATATTAAGTTAATTATTGTTCTTGGTTTCTTCGTAGTTGTTGTCGCTGTTACCCTGACAGGTATTAAGCAAGTTCCTCAAGGGATAGCTGTTTTGATCGAACGATTGGGTAAATATCATAGAACTCTCGGTCCTGGAATTAGTTTTATCCTACCTTTTTTTGACAAGCGTAGGTACGTAAAACAAGTAAATAATAAGCCTGAAGGCATTAAAGACCACGAGATTGATTTGAGAGAACAGGTTTATGATATTCCACAGCAAACTGTGATAACCAAAGACAATATCAATCTTACGGTAGATACCTTGCTTTTTTACCAGATTGTAGAGCCTTATCGTGCTTGCTATGAAATAAAAGATTTAGTAATGGCTATCCGTGAGTTATCGAAAACGGCGATTAGGAACATTTTTGGTGAAATGGATATGGACGAGAGTTTATCTGCTCGTGAGTCAATCAATGATAAACTCAGGACTGTCCTGGACGAAGCTACGGATAAATGGGGAACGAAGGTAAACCGGGTTGAAATCCAGAATATAATCCCACCTGCTGATCTCAAAGATGACATGGAAAAGCAGATGAAAGCAGAACGAGCCAAGAGGCAGGACATAACAATAGCCGAGGGGAAAAAACAATCGGCTATATTGGAAGCTGAAGGCCTAAAACAAAACCAGATACTAAGAGCCCAAGGAGAGTCCGAAGCCAAAATCCTTCGAGCAGAAGCAGAGAAGAAAGAGAAGATTCTCGTCGCCGAGGGTGAGGCGGCAGAGATAAAACTTGTACAGGAAGCTAAAGCTAGCGGATGGGAAGAAGTTCGGAAAGTCTATAGTGCTAGTAGCGGAGTAGATAGTCTGTTGATGTTGGAAATCTTGAAATCTCAAAGCGACATTGCTGAAGCTATTGCCAAAGGTGACAATCAGAAGATCTATCTTCCGACTGACATGGCAGGCTTGTTTGGTGCAATTGGTGGGATCAAAGAGTTGCTGAATACCCGCAAAGAAATAGGCGATAAGATATCTTCTTGAGGCCGATGATAGACATTTTATAATTCATGTCCTTCCCCCTTAAAACTGAACCATTTTTTGGGGAGAAGGACAGATAAATAATTGTTCTGATGAGATAACCCGCTCTG
Source organism: Candidatus Zixiibacteriota bacterium (assembly GCA_003641415.1). GTDB lineage: Bacteria > Zixibacteria > MSB-5A5 > GN15 > FEB-12 > B120-G9. Next base: position 3,414 of record QNAG01000251.1, read on the forward strand.
GAATTGGATTTTCTGTTAAGAAGTTCGGGTTAAAACCCCTCAATATCAATCACCGTTCGAAGAATGATTTCCGGGTGGAAGTACCAAGGGTAGCTGTCGGGGCGAGTTCCTGTGGCACGAAACCTCAATCCAAGTCCTATTCCGGGCACTGGATATCCGGTTACATCCAGATAACCGCCAATCGCATAAGAAAATATAAAATCACTATCTGCATCTCCTGTAGACCAGTTTGTCACTTGAGAACCGAAACCGGCACGAAGTGTCGGACCAGCTTCAATATGAAAGTACCGCAATCTGAAATGGATACCGCCTTCAACTGTCACCCAGAGAGTATTATTCTGTCCATTCCATGAATACGAACCGGCAGTACCTGATACTTTACCCCATTCATAACAGAGTGAAGGAACAAATTTGAAAGCCCAGGCAGACTTGTATGGGAAATTTAAGTTCACGGCAATTTCAACACCATGTACAGAGCCAGTCTTTGTTGAAACTAATGAAGGCGGAGGTAGATATGGGGCACTTGTAAAACCAAGAGAGTAACTGATTAGAGGACTTTGAATCGTATCCTTCCATTGTGGCTGATCCGAAAATGTCCACTCATATGTTCTAACAGC
>QNAG01000252.1 GCA_003641415.1 Candidatus Zixiibacteriota bacterium
GATGGGCTTCTGTTCACTGACCAAGATACTGGTATGAGTTGGGATACTCTTCCTTTCGTAGATGAGGTTGGAGAGTTACTGGTAAAACCAGGTGCTGCTGTGTACGCTGTTGAAGTAGTAGGCGATCATCTTTATGTGGGAACTGAGCAGTCGACAGTACGCCTTTCGCTGGAAGATCTATTAGTCGATCGTTCATTCTTTTATACAGATTCGACTACGTCTGCTGATGTAGTTTTTGCATACCCAGTTCCCTTTAGCTTGTCGTCGGATTCGGTGCAAGAGGTAAACTTTAGGTTTGTTCTAAAAGATGATGCTGAAGTGACTCTGGAAATTTATGATGTTGCAATGAATCTTGTTAAACGAGTTTTTAAGGATAGATATTTCCCTGCCGGATTTTATCAAGGTCCTAATCGTGAGGTGGGCAGTTCTTACTATGTGCCCGGTTGGGATGGACGAAATGGAAAAGGAGATAAAGTCGCGATTGGAATATACTATTTCAAAGTAGAGACCTCAGCCGGAGATGTGAGTTGGGGCAAACTGGCGATAATACCATGATGAAGACCCTGTTTATTTTTGTTATTGCTGTCCTGATTTTGTGGACTGTCACGGGAACAGTGAAGGCAGCCGATGGTGATGGTGGTTATGCGGGCGCTTATTTTCAGATTCCCATTGGGGCAAGACCAACTGCTATAGGGGGGGCATATTTAGCTATCTCCGATGATGGCGCCGCACCTCTGTTCAATCCGGCTGGATTGGCTACCATAAGACACAAGATTTTTGCTACTTCTTATCGTGCAATGAATCTCGACCGATCTCTGGGTTATATCACCTTTATGGTGCCAACGCACGACAACTCTGCTCTTGGTGTCAACTGGCACTATTTCAACACAGGGGATGTAGCTATGCGCAACCGCGATGGTCGCCTTACAGGTGATGTCATTGGGTACACCAGTCATGCTTGGTCAGTTGTGTTTTCCAAACGTTTCGAGAAATATCTGTCGGTTGGGATGAAAGCAGGATACTTGTATTCGCGATTTGCTGAAATGGTTTCCAGTTCAGTGGGAATTGATCTCGGGATGATGTTATACATTGATAAATTCTTTGATCGCGAACGGCAGGAAGACATGACCGTGAAGGATATTCAGGTTGGATTGGTCGTTCGTAACTTGGCATCTACATATCGTTGGAATTCGACTAACTACAACGTTACAATTAGTGGAGATGAAGGTGGGGTGGAGCAGGTTGACAAGGTTCCAATAGAGATCGGATTGGGGACATCAGCTCGGTTTTTCGAGCGCAGACTTCTACTGGCGGCTGATGTCATTGTGAATGAGAAGCAAAATCCCCGACTTCATGCGGGAGCGGAGTTTTTTGTAGTTCCAGAGTTTGCTCTTAGATGTGGGTTTTCAGATAAGCGTCTGACAGCCGGTACCGGCTACGTGTTTAAAATTGGCAGGCAGGTACTGGCGATTGACTATGCCTTTGCTACCGACAAAGTAGATGAGGGTTCAGAGCATATATTCTCATTTGATATGCTGTTCTAACGATTACAGGAAAGGTGATACATAGAATGCGCATAGTGGTGATTATAGTAGTAATGGTATTGGCTGTTAGTCCTGTTTGGGGTAACGACGGATTGTCTCTTTTGAAGATTGAATCTGGTGCGCACCCTTCCGGAATGGGAGGCGCCTTTGTTACTATTGGTAACACGCCCGATGCTATTTCCTACAATCCGGCAGGAGCATCTGGTGTGACCGATTTCACAATCTCATTGGGTCATACATCTTATTGGGAAAACATTCGCATGGAAACCGCTCACTTTGCTATGGGACTTTCACCAAAGGTGTATTTGCATGGTGGTATTCGTTATGCAACCGTTGACGGATTGGAAATGCGCGGTGATGCGCCCAGTGAATTTCCTCGCGGTATGTTTGATTTACACGATATCTCTTTCAAAAGTGGTCTGGCATTCCAGATTACTGATCGCTTGGCTACGGGGTTCAGCGTAGGGTGGATAGTTGAAAAGATCGAAGCTTGGCGCGGAAGTGCATTTAATATCGATTATGGTCTTCAAGCTCAAGCCAGCGAAAACTTGAGGTTCGGCGTTTCTGCAACCAACATTGGTTCTGATTTCAAACTCACTAAATCTACCGGCAATGAATCGCGCCCCATTTCTTTACCGTCAACTTATCGGTTGGGCGCATCCTACCAACGCGAAAGATATCTGGGGGTAGCTAATATCGTCCACGTGGATGACAAACTTCATCTGCACCTTGGTGCGGAAGCAAAAGTGCATAAGTTCTTCCAGGTTCGCGCTGGTTATGTGTTCAATTACGATGTTGAGAATTTCTCAGCAGGAGCTACGTTTACAAAGCAGAATTTGAAGGTCGATTATGCCTTTGTCCCATACCAAAGAGATCTGGGTACCTCACATATGTTTAATCTGTCATTTAGCCTATAATCATTGGAGAACATTCTATCATGGCGAAGTACAAAATTGCCTGGCTGCCAGGTGACGGTGTCGGAAACGACGTTATGGAAGCAGCCAAAATCGTTCTGGATAAGCTAAGTTTTGATGCTGAGTATATTCACGGCGACATTGGCTGGGAGTTTTGGAAGGCTGAGGCCAACCCGCTTCCAGACCGAACCATTGATCTTCTCAAGAATACTGATGTTGCCCTCTTTGGCGCGATAACTTCCATGCCAAAAGAGGAGGCGGAGAACGAACTCGCCCCTGAGTTACAAGGGAAGGGTCACGTTTATTCCTCACCGATCGTTCGCCTGCGCCAGGAATTTAACCTGCGCACCAACCTGCGCCCATGCAAAGCTTATCCCGGGAATCCGCTCAATTACAAGGAAGGCATTGATATTGTTGTCTTCAGGGAGAATACCGAAGACCTTTACAGCGGTGTTGAATTTCATCCCTTACCGGACGAAGTCCGCGAGGTCATCAAAAAACACAACCCGAAGATGGCTCGCTTCGATAGCAGCAGTTCTGACGATATAGCGGTATCGTTGCGGATAATCACAAGAAAGGCTTGCCGCAATATCATAACTGACGCCTTTGAGTTCGCAAAGAAATCCGGTCGCAAATCTGTAACAGTAGTTGAGAAACCGAACGTTATACGGGAGACTTCAGGGTTAATGGTTCGCACTGCCCGTGAAATGGCGAAAAATTATCCCGGCATTGAGCTTTGGGAGACCAATATCGACGCCATGTGTATGTGGTTGGTGAAGAACCCTATGGATTACTCTGTATTGGTAACATCAAATATGTTTGGAGATATCGTCAGTGATCTATGCGCTCAATTAGTCGGCGGGCTTGGTTTTGCGGCGTCGGGTAATAACGGGGATAAATATGCCGTGTTTGAGCCAACTCATGGTTCGGCGCCTAAATATGCCGGCCAGTACAAAGTCAACCCGATGGCGATGCTGTTAACAACCAAAATGATGTTTGATTACCTTAACGAAACAGACAAGGCGCAGGCATTGGAAGGTGCTATTGCCGATGTCATCAAGGAGGGCAAGGTTCGTACCTACGATATGGGCGGCAAAAATACGACTCTTGAAATAGCTGAGACTGTGGCCAATAAATTGTAAGATTCACCGTTTTTAGTGGATAATAGGGATTCATTTTTCTTCGCTTTCATTAAGAATGACGAAGTTGTACTGTGCTTTTGCCGTAAGCTATAATCTTGTTTCGCGGTGATTCGGTTGAACCAAATTGCAATTGTGTACTGGCCAACATGACCGGGTTGATATTTGCTCGGATTGCTTTGAAATGATTTTGGAACTGTAACACTTGTGAAACCTCAATTTTAATGATGCTCCTGATATATGGTGCATACTTTCCTCTGTTCAGCGCTGTATTGATTCGTCGGAGATGAGCCTCATTCATTGGCGGTATATTCCATTTTTGCTTTACTGACCGTACCCTTTCTATTTTTTGTGCTTTCCCGAATAACTCAAATAGAGTGATTCTCATAAATATTTTCCGTTTGGGTTTAGAAA
>QNAG01000253.1 GCA_003641415.1 Candidatus Zixiibacteriota bacterium
CTGACAAATGGTGTACACACAGTATTTCTGTCTCCCCTAACAACAGATATATCGCTTTTATCGAGGAAACAAAGTCTGAATGCACAAGAGACGGGCTTTATAAAGTAGCTCCGCAACGCAGTCTGGTGATAATGGATAGTTCAGGAAAAGTAGATAGACGCATTGATGATATGGATGTGAAGAAATATGTCTGGAGTCCTGACGGGACAAAACTCGCGTACCTTACATTTGAGCCATGCGATTGCGACTACACGTATAAGTGTCCTTCTGGCGCTTGGGTTTATGACCTCGCCTCTTCGAAAACAGAGAAGATTGCGGACCTGGCTACGGAAATCCACTGGGCGGCGTTCGACGATGCTATCTATCTCTACTACCCGAATTCGGTGCAGAAATGGAGCCCGTCGTCAGGTAGCCTCGAGAAAACCCATCATAAGGATATCTACTTCAGTCCGGATGGGCAGTACTATCTGCAACTCTGGAAGGATGAGGGAAAACCCATAGTGTTGTATGAAACCATTACTGACAAGGTGGTCCTTTTCATCGAAGTTCGCCAGTGGGCGCTTCCGAAAGGGGATATGGCTGAAACCTTCTCGACGGATATGGGTGTTCTCTGGAGTTCCCATGACCTGACACCACCCCATGGCTGGGCATTCAACACCGGTCACTACCTGCTGTTTACGAAAACGGACGTCGAAAATGAGAAAGAGGGACGTGGGCCGATGAAGATAGTGGAATCGCAAGACGTTCAGAGGATAACGTACACAGTGTACAATCCCGAGCGGAGAATGTCGCTGAGAACATTCGAGGGAGTTCCTGGAAATTGGATTTCCAATGGCTTTGTGATACCGATAGAACGAGACGGCAGTGTTGTCCTCGAGGAAGCACCATAGACACATAGGAGGCCTAGCAATGAAAAAAAACGCTGTTTCAAATTGCTTTTCTGGGACTGATGCTGTCAGTATCAGCCTGCCCAACCTATGCCCAGCCCGAAAGTGAATATGCGTTGATCCGACGACCCGTGTTTCAGAATCCCATGATCTGGAAAATGACCAAAGAAGTCACGAATACTCATTGGGATATTGATCTCTTTGAGTTCCCCCGTGCCAGCGCTCAGAGCTATATAATTGATCCCGAATATGAACTGTATAGCGCAGTGAAATTAGTCATTGTAGGGCAGAACCCCTTGGTGGTTCTGCCAATTTGAGAAGGCGTAACCGCTAAGAAGGGTTTCACCCTACAAACCTGCAAGGCCATCATTGAATGTTCACAAATCAAATGGCAAATATCGACAACACAACACGCAACCATGTGAGAGATGTCAAAAGGAGGGGTTCTTCAACAAGCCCCTTGGCTATGGGACATGAACATCTGACTGCCATTGTGCGGCAGGGTGGGCGTCTCAAACTTGTTTGGGATGGGAAATAGACACATCGGTCTTGAAGAGTAACTGCAGGGATTTTTATTTAATCAACCTGATCTTCCAGTTTCCGTACTCTCAGCTCTCCAATAAAAGCAAGTATATCGTTGGGTGATACCTCTCCGGTGGTCGGCAGATAAAGCAATTCAGCCGATGATATTTCCTTAAGACGAATCACTTCATCACATGTTATTGTTTCATTGTCAACTATTAGCAGTGTCGGACAACCCACCGGGCGGATATCTTCCAACTCGCGGTAAGGAGCGGCGTAGCTTGAACGGATATTGTACCACCACCACATTATAGTTCGGAAAAATGGGAACCATATCATATCGTGCTTTTGTTTGAGAAGATCAAGCCAGCGTGTCGAGGATAAATAAGGCGTGACAGCCACTACACAATCGATACGTCCCTCGTCAAGAGCGCACAGCATGGCAGCATCCGCACCCAACGAATGACCAACTATTACAAGCGGATGAACAATGCGACCGCGTAAATCAAGATAGCGGATTATTTCCTGAAGATCGTCCGCTTCATACCGTCCTTCACCTCGATATTTCCCTGTCGAACGTCCCGTCCCGCGCTGATCATAGACTACTACACTAAAACCGGAATCGATGAACACTTGCGCCATTGGCGCTAAGGAATCACGATTGGCTTCATCATCGTGTATAAGAAATATAGTTCCCATGGCGGAATCATTGTTTCTCGACGGGGTAAGCCACAGGCAAGCGATATTAGTCAAACCATCGGTTTCGACTCGGAACGTGTCGAAAGTGATCTCAGCCGTATCAGTCAGACCAGTATCACACAGGCCAGCTTCGATATAGGCTGAAATATCATTGACAACCATTGAGTCCGGATTGTAGTCGTCGACATTTTGACGCCCCATAGTTGCCTTTGTTCGATTCAAGGGGTAGATCATGTAAGCGGTGATGAGGATGCCTACAATAACAAGAAACCCAACCGTCTTGATTATCTCTTTAATATTTTGTGATAGCTTTGCCATCAGCCTTATACCTGTTCATTTATGTTTATTTTATTGCCGCGTAAGTATAGACATCCCTCGCATGAAGTCAACATTTAACAACCCTTAGGAAGGAATGTGTAAGGAAATCGCTTTGTATTACTGCCTTTTGATATCCTGTCGAAGTTGCTGTACCAGTGTTTTTTTCTCGGTGGTTACGGCCAGGCTTTCAGCGCGGTGCAGATAATAGTCGGCATCGCCAGATTCTCCAAGAGCGGCTGAAGCAAGAGCCATGTAAAAAATCGGCCCAATGAGATGCATTACAATGCATATATTCGGGCCAACCTCGCAATCAACTGCAGAGAATTTATGATATTGGTTGCATATAACTTACGGGGAAAAGATTGGGCGTTTATTCTATGTTGTTTATTCTTAATGTGTTGTAAGCCGCAAAACATCTTTTGATGATTTTTGTTCTGACCCCGATGCTCCCAGGTCTGCGGCACGCTGGTTGCTCAATCTGAAAAGGAAATAATATTGAACAGAAGGTTGTCTTCTCTGGTTTCGATATATGAACAGCTGTTGCTATTGTCGCTGTGTTAACCAACGAACCGAAGAAGTCGATCCATAACAGGAGGAGGCATTTCAACCTGTTTGGCTGAATGGTAAAAGCTTAAAATAAAACATTAAGTTTTTTTAGTCTTTTACTATTGACAATTAAATCCCTTAGCCTTATATTGGCCTCGGATGATAGGTGGCAATTACACGAAACGTTTGACACATAATTGACGATAAAAGTCAATCCTTCCGAGCTAAACTGTCGAGTACTTCAGCCTTTGATAGGCTTGATAGCTGTATCAAAGAAGTTACAAACAGGTTACTGATTGTTTACTACAATTATTGAAAAGAACCAGTATCGGTGAAAGTGAAAGCGACTCTCTCCTGATTAGGAATTGAGAGTTCGTTATACATTGTGTATTGTTCTTTCTAAGGAATGTCTTATAGAGTTTTGGCTAAGGGATAGCGTTAACTGATTGTGACAACCTGTATGTAAGGAGGAAGGTATGACCTTCAGTGGATCGTTGCGAAAGAAGACTCTGGCCATGATGCTTTTTATGGTAGTGTCCCTGGTCCTGCTAACTATCCCAAGTTCAAATGCTCAACCACCAGAATTGCTAATTAAGGTGGGCGACACAACCGCTGCACCCGGGGCTACCAATACGGTTATCTCTATTTTTCTGGATAATTACCAGGATACGGTAGCCGGGTTCAATGTGTGGGTGCAACTTGGCAACCCCGACATTATGGAGTTCCAGACCGATTCAGGCACTGTTATTGATACGTCTTATTGGGATTGTATAACATGGGACGGAGAAGTTTGTATTGATTCGGTTATGACCAATCCAATTGGCGATTGGGACTTTATCAATATAGATACCAACACGATCCAGATCGGTAGCTGGGATACCACCGGTACCCTTATCTCCGGGTGGCAGAGTGTTGATGCGCGTTCGATTTCGGGTACCGGATACGATCTCAATATCGCCGGTATTGGCCACATGCCTTTCCAGCCGGATGTTCCCGGTATTCCTCCCGGCAACCATGGCGAGGTGCCGCTGATTAAAA
>QNAG01000254.1 GCA_003641415.1 Candidatus Zixiibacteriota bacterium
GTTATTATGGCAAAAAACTTATGGCGGTTTCAAAGATGAAAGAGCTTACTCGGTTTTTGCTACTTCTGATGGTGGTTATGTTTTGGGTGGCATAACTCATTCGTTCGGTGCTGGAAAAGTTGATATGTATATATTAAAAACCGATGAGAACGGTGATACTACCTGGACAAGAACAATCGGCGGTCCAAAATCAGATTACTGTTATAATGTAATACAGAATTATAACTTTGATTTTATCTTATCCGGAAGTTCATATTCGTATTCATCGGGCGGAGCTGATGCATACATTGTAAATTTAACTACTGATATGGTTACTGCCGTAGGTGATGAAGTACCCAATTTAAATCCATCCGACTTTAACCTAAGACAAAATTACCCAAATCCTTTTAATGCCATAACTAATATTGAATACAGTTTATCAAAAGCAGTTCCGGTTTCTTTGGTCGTTTATAACATTCTCGGTCAGAAAATTAAAGAATGGAATTTTGAGCGTCAATCCAAAGGTGATTATATTATACAATGGGATGGCACCAATAATTATAATCAAAAAGTTGCCAGCGGTGTTTATCTCTATCGAATAGTTACAGATAATTTTGTTGAAACTAAAAAAATGGTTCTGCTTGAGTAACCGTAATAAATCTTTATATAAAATATTTTAAGAAATAAAATTTATAATTCGAATGCTTCACAAGCTTTCCCCCACATACAATAAACTCTTTGACATACTTGCCAAAGGATCTGATTTGCAATTTATGCGGGGATCAATATAGGACTCAGCAAACTTTTGTATGTTTCGATTTTAGGATCAAAATGTGCCATTCAACAAGGGGCGGAACGCGTTGGAAAGCAATAGGATAAGAGTCTCAAGTAGTGCCCTCCATTCGATGTATGACAAAGAAATGGGCACCTCGCGCTGTGTCTAACCAAGTTGGAAAGAAACATCAGTCGGGCGGGAATAATGGGATTTTATGAATCGTTTAGGTGGTCCCAGCCCTGTTTTTGGCTGATTATAAAATTATAGACTAATTCCCCTTGACAATCGAATAATTATATGATAATATGACCTTATGGTCATATTATCATATAGAATTGAGATTTATATTACATGAAGAAAAAAGTCACAGTTGACCTTCGTTCCCAAGCCCGGGTTCTTAAAGCGCTCGCACATGAATCACGGTTAGCGATTGTAAGCCGTTTGGCTGATGGCGCATGTACGGTCGGAGAACTTGTCTCGATAATAGGTGGGGATCAATCTACTGTTTCCAAACATTTGACCGTATTGAGATCTGCCGGTATCGTAGACGATGAACGTAAAGGCCGAACAGTAGAATATCGTCTTGTAATTCCCTGCGTTGTGGAATTTTTGCATTGCGCAATAAAGGTTATCCAAGAACGGAAAAACATGAATTAACAGAGGCTGGTTGGATAATTTTGCGAAAGATAGAAAGGAAAATGTCATTATGAATGACATGGATCATGTTTTACGGACAATGACTTTTGAGTTTTTTGGTGCGGGAAAGCATAAGATCGAGATGGAAAAATTAATTGCGATGGATGATGGGGTCTTTTTAGACGTGCGTTCCGTTCCTGAGTTGGAGTCTCTGCAGTTAAAGCTCGAACATCATATCGAGGTGTTGCATATTCCGATCGACGAAATACCCGATCGTATTGGGGAGATTCCTCGCGACAGGATGATCGGAATATTCTGTAGTGCCGGTACCAGGTCGACCATCGTGTACGCATACCTATGCACGAAGGGATACGAGAACGTACGTGTTACCCTAGGTGGTTACGAAGCTGTTGCGAGCCTTGTGTTGCCTGGGAAATTGCTGAAGCATATCGAGATGAAAAGGTCCGGAAAATAATCGTCATGCTCAAGATCACCGTAGTAGCCCTGATTATTTTTGCCTTAGCTGTCCTGATGACCATGACGGGACGAGGCGGCGGTAATTTCTACGTGCTTACCCTTGTACTCGCTGGACTACCCATGCACGAGGCGGCCACGACCGGACAATTCGTGCTTTTCACCACTGCGGGCGCAGCGATGTTCATTTTCAGAAAAGGTAAAACCCTGTCGGTACCGCTTGCGCTCATACTCGGCGTCCTTACTGCTGGTATGGCTTTCGTCGGTGGTTTCGTGGCACACAGTTTCAGTGGCGGGGAACTGAAGATGGTGTTTTCGATTCTGTTGGCTCTTGCGGGGGGCGCCATGCTTTTCACTGCGGAGAAAACCAAGAAAGAGCCAAAACAGAAGTGGGGTTACTGGAACTTAAGAACCGACAACGAGATTTATGTTGTTAACTTGTGGATAGCAGCTCCTTTTACGATGGCCACTGGTTTTTTTTCAGGTATGGTTGGTGTCTCGGGAGGATCATTCCTTGTCCCGCTTATGGTGTTGGCCTGCGGCGTGCCTATGCGTATCGCTGTGGGGACAGCGTCTGCGATGGTAGCTGCAACCGCGTTCGCCGGTTTTATGGGGCACGCATTGCATGGGAGTTTCAATCCTACCTGGGCTATACCAATTGCGGTTATAACGGTATTTGGCGGAATGTTAGGAGGTAAAATTGCTCTTAAAACAAAACCAAAATACTTAAAGACGCTTTTTGCTGTAACTACTCTAATTGCCGCCTTACTCATGATTCTGAATTCCGGTATTGGCAAGTGATTAGTGAGTTATATAAGGGAGGGCTTGAGTTGGTTGAAAGTTTTCTGAGAGTGATAAAAAGCGGGGTTGGGTATACGAATTTCGCAACTTTTTGGCCTATGAGCAGTCCGCTGACGCACCAAGCTTCGATTTGGGGCACGTGTGAGCACCGATCAACTTTGCGAGACTCGTTTCACAGCTGGGTTTCGTTGCACTTGACTCTCAATGCCACGATTTGACGGAAAACCGTTGAAGTTTCAGTAACTTCAAAGGCACACTTACATTAAGGCACAAGCGTTTTCGCCCTCTTTTGACTGTTTTTACTTAGAACCAATGAAGGTAAATCCAATAATAAAAGAGCTAATTGAAAAATAATCGTAGGTTTTTGCCAGATTAACCGATAAACTGTGGAGTACATATTGATTTGAGTTCGATCTTTTTCGTCGTTTTGTATTAGACCACATCACTCCGCTAAAGCCTAATCTCGAGTTGATAGCGCAATTGTGCGCAACGAATCTATTATCCCTGACATAACTGTCCTCGTGTGAACGATGTCAGACTAGGGATAAGCACATATGGAGAGTAGAATGAATATCTACATCGGAAACATGTCGTACGATACGACAGAAGAAAATTTACGCCAAGCCTTTGAAGGCTATGGTGAAGTAACAACCGTCAACATCATTATGGACAGGGACAGCGGTCGACCGAAGGGCTTCGCCTTCGTCGAGATGTCGGGTAAAGAAGAGGCTATGGCCGCCATCAGTGGACTCAATGGTAAAGAGATGAACGGGCGTGAGTTGAATGTCAACGAAGCCAAACCGAAGACCGATAGTGGCAATCGTGGTGGTGGCAACCGCGGTCGCAACTCGTACTAACGGCGATGATATAGGCTCGTGATGACTGATTCACGGACTTGATAAGTGAAGGAGATAGGCAGAAACCCGTCTCCTTTTCCTTTGTCCTTACTATTGCTTTTGTGAGCGAGTTAATTTCTGTCTATATTACCTTGAGTGCCAAAGCCTGATAGTCTTGGAAAAGCTTAGTCTATAGATTACAGTTGGAAATGTAAAAGCGGGGTTGACTATTCAATAGACAGAACTTTTCAATTTTCATTTTGGATCAATGAGACGATCTTCGCAACTTTCTGATGTTTTAGAATGTTAAAATCCAATAGAATTTCACAATCTTGTTGATACTAAACTGAGTTTTCATTTACCTTACACGTAAGGATTATAAAGTATCAAGCAGTCAGTGCGAGGTGAACGAGTGGGTTAATTAGTCGATCCTTAAATATTATCAAAGTTCATGATATATAAGGGATTTCTTAAGTTTTTATCTGTTATATTTGACCAGAGA
>QNAG01000255.1 GCA_003641415.1 Candidatus Zixiibacteriota bacterium
ACGATATCGTAGCTGCCGGGCGCAAGCGGGGCGTGCCAGACGAGCACCGGGGCTATATCGCCGTCCACGACGGATACGGTCTCGACTGCGCCTGTGACATCCTGTGAGATCGGATCGCCATCGTTCCAGTCCTGATCATGGACTACGTGGATGTCTACGTTCGTGCCGGGGGTGAAGCCAGAGCCTGCGGCATATACGTCTTCGTCCACGCGGTATGTGTTCTTGGATGAGGCAACGGAGGGTGGTGCTGATGGGACTCCTGGAGCTCCCGGATCGCTTATTACTCCGTTCTCAACTCCGTCATTATCTCCTATTCCACCATCTTGCAGCGTTATGGTTATGATGTTGTCTCCGTCATTGCTTCCGGTTGGTATCTGATACCATTCTCCGGATGATGTGTTGTATTTCCAGTACTGGGCTGTTGTTGGGATATCCTGCGGGAAGTTGATTGTCACATTCACTGTCGCGCCGTTTGATAGCCCGGTTATGTTGAAGCTGAAGAGCCCGTGTGGGAAATCGAGATTGGGTGCATTCGGTAGCGTGGATATATCGATGGCGACAAGGTCTTCGATTGTGCCTGCGTCTGTGACAAAGGAGACATTACCAGTGCCTGTTGCTGACTCAACCATTGCATCAATTGGATCCGGCTCTTCGATATGAATCGTGAGCCATGTGATCATCGCGACGTTTACGTCTGCATCGTGCACCTCACCCTCTGATATGGCACTTGTAAAGCTATCCTCAGCGACGATATCATCTCCGACTCCTCCAGTTACATCAAGCGTGTATCCGCCGGTTCCTGTTCCAACTAGGACTATTCGGTAGTTGCCTATGATTAACTCAGGTATCGTGATGTTTTGCGGGTCTGCTGAATAGGTTGCGTTTGGTATCTCTATTTCGATTTCACCGGTGTCGTAATTCATGCCGACATGCCTTCCAAGCGGGTCATAGACATGTAGGTCTGCGTTTGAGTGGAGGATGAAGGTTAGCCACGAGAGCCGCTGGACGCTCGTTGGGATCGTTCTTGTTTGCAACGCAAGTATTGCCTGCTCGGTTGCAAATAAATCCCCTTCGTTTGAACTCCAGTGTCCATCATCATATTGCTGACTCACAATATACTCCGTAATATCCTGACTGGCTGTTTCCTGCCAGCTACCTAATGGGATGCCGGTCATTATCAGCGTCTTTGCGAATGACAGGAGATAATAGTACAGGTATGTATCACCATAGCATGGATTCCCTACCGTGCTGATTGGAGCGTAGTTATTTCTTAGCCAGTTCAAGCCCTCCTGAACTTTCTGATCGGATGTATCAACACCACAAAGCCTGAGACTCCAAACACCTGCGGCACTCATGCTTCCATAAGACTGTTTTGGGTCCCCCTTGCAGCCCCAGTAGCAAGAGATATTTGGTGGTTGGTAAGTGAAACCACCATCGTTTGTCACATCATACTCTGGGTTAGTTGCCTGCAAGTTTTGACATCTTGTGACATATATCTCTCCCTTACTCCATGTATCACTGGCTTTTGATAAGTTAGCAGCATCTAATCCCATCAAAGACCACTGCGTGTTGGACAGGTCAGACCAAGCTGGGCTATTTCCTGCATAGCCCCAGCCACCGTACGTCCAATTCAAATTAGTGAGTCCTTCGGTTTCGTCATTCTGAATCTCCACCAAGAAATCTCGTGCTGCAGCGATTTCGTTGTCGTAATTGCTGTTGTGCGTTGCTACCAATGGTAGAATGGCAAGCGATGTCTCGTAGTTTGAGTACCAAGTGTAAATAGAGCCGTCCGCGTGTTGGTTCGATAGAATGTAGTTCATGGCTTTTGATACGGTTGGATCTGATTTATCAACGCCATGATTCAAAAAGGCTAATGCAGCTAAGGATGTGTAGCCTACGTTTGTCCATGAGCCATCTGGACTTTGGGTTACGTTGAGCCATTTCAGACCATTGTCTATTGGTGATAATTTTGGGTGTTCTATATAGTATGTCCAATCCTCGATACCACATTCGCCATATCTAATTCTAAACCAGCCTCTTTCACCAGCTAAACCGTAAGTATCCTCTCCCCAAGTTGTATCCCAACTATTTTTGCATATCCAGCAACCATCGGTATCATTCCAGCCGACTATAACAACGAAATGCCCTCCAAGTTGATTTCCCCAAACATACTCATATACCCCTCCAGAGTAAGCTTGGAAATCTTGATAAACCACCATCCGAGTTGGTAATGGGCCATATTGTTCGAGAGCAGCTTTAATATCATTTACATTACTATTAACCTGACCAAAGTCCGAAACTTTTGTAAGAGTTGTGTTATAATTAGGACATCTATCAGAGCACGGAGGGATTATTCCTGGTTGATATGGAAAACAGCTCTCATAAGGAGTTCCATTGTTCTTGAGACAATTAAGAGTAGCAGATAATGTCCAAGGATTGCAATCTCCTTTACAACAAGAATCTACGTGTTGTTCTGAAAGGTCAACGGGCCAGTTAGGTTTACTTAAGTTAATACGAACCTTAGCCTCCAATGCTGCACAGGTTGCAAATGCCCAACAGTCATTACATCCCTGATCTTTTACATTTGTCATCCAATTAGAGCCATCTTTGTTTCTCCAGTCGAAATGCGTTAGAGCTTGTAACATTACTTCAGCATCTAATTCACCTTTGAAAGTTTTGGAAGGCTTTACTTCAGGTTCCTCCAGACCACCACATAGTTTTTTCATCTCTTCGAGAGAAAGGTTGCTGACTGATGTTTCAGCTGCGGTCCAGTTGGCACCTTTCTCCTGAATTGCTTTTTGCACTGCGTCTATATTTATGTACTCCTCTTGCGCTTGGACTGCCGCTGCTGTTACTGTTAGCACTGAAATTGCTAAAATAACCAAAATTATACCGATTTTTCTCATGATATATCCTCCTTTTTATTTACGTTAATGTAATAATACGACTCGTTAATCAAGCTTGGGTAGATTTCTCCTTCCCCTCCTACTTTCACAGAGTAGTGTGATATAGTAGCTGATTTTGGTGTTGGAACTACTGGATGCTTTATTGTGTAACAATCCAATAAATAATACGAATCTTTTTCCGTCACGGTCAAATCAGCAAACTTTTTGGGATCAATATCATACTTTTCCTTTACACCCTTTACCCATTCTTTCAGTTCATCAAGATGTTTGTTGGTAAATAACCGTTCATAAGTACCTCCACCAACAGGCTCTCCACCAACAGAAATTGGTTCTCCGTACAACTTCAAATATATTTCAAATACCTCGGCGATATCTCGATCGCTCCACAATTTACTAATGCTATTTCCATAGGCATCGAGAAAACGATTAAAATCCTCCAACGGTAAAAAGTAAATCCGTTCAGATGTAACTAAAATAGAGAACTCTGCTGGATCTACTCTTACAAATGTATGATTAGTGGAAATAAGAGGATGTTCTAAAGTTAAACCCAGTATTAGATACTCATTAGTCCAATTTTCTCCATAATTTTCCACTAAAGCCATTTCCGCAGATTTTACAGGATCTGTAGAACTATACGAATTAGTTAAAAAGTTAAATTTGTCCGTAATAGCTCCTTTTGCAATAATTTTAGACTGATTACCCGGCATCAATAATGATCCACACCCTGCCTTCACCCCCAACTCATCACTCCCAGCAACCAACAGCATCGCCTTCTCTGGATCCCACGGATTCCTCAATATCTCCAGCACGCCCTTCCCCGCGCCCGGATACTCATCCGTTACCCTCATCGCATCCGTCATATCATACACCTCCTTCAATACCTCATTCGAATCTGCACCACCCACCAGTATCAAGTTGTGCCCAGCCAACTCGTCCTCTGTAATCTCAGCATCAGTCTTGATCACAGCCATATTCCCAGTAAGATTGAACAGGTTCTCCACAATCGCATCTGCCCCTCCAATCTCTATTCCGCTCGCGTTGCTTCCTATCACAATCATCACATCCTTTCCGAACAGTTCCGGATAATCGCTCA
>QNAG01000256.1 GCA_003641415.1 Candidatus Zixiibacteriota bacterium
TGGGTTACAGGGTTAAAATAGCTACGAATGGAGAAGCAGCCATCCAGGCTGTCTCTGATTCAAGATTCGATATTGCTCTCATAGACTTAGCAATGCCGGGAATGTCCGGGTTGGAAGTAGCGGCTCGAATCAGGAAAATAGCTCCCGATACTCCCATCGTTCTTGTAACTGGCTGGGGTGTGGATATAGATACTTCCCAGCTTGAGGCGATTGGAATCAAGGATGTGCTTTACAAACCATTTAGAATTGAGCATCTGACAGAAAAAATACAGTCCTTAGTTCTTGCCCACTCACATAATTGATTCAGCTTTATCTTTCAACTCGAGTTTTTGGTAAATCCAACTGCTACATTAGCCGATACTATTGAAAGATATTGTGAGGTAGCTGTGGATAAGATAAACATACTTGAGCAAATCAAAGAGAATAACAATCTCCTGTCATTGCCGCAGACTCTTTCGGAAATTCTTAATGAGGTTGGCAAAGAGAATTTCTCTGCTGATTCTCTGGCAAAGATTATTCTTAGAGATCCTTCACTCACGGGCAAGATTCTTCAGGTAGCCAACTCACCCTTTTATCAGAGGTTGAGTGAAATCAAAACTGTGCAGCAAGCAGTATCGGTTTTGGGAATCACAACGGTTAAGTGCATGGCTCTGTCTACCTCGGTCATGCATCCCGATAAAGTCGCTGTCGAATCCGGTATTGACCCAAAATCTTTCTTTATGTATGTTCTTTCGATTGCTGCAGCCAGCGAACAAGTAGCTAAATATTTGGGACACAAAGCGTCAGATGAAGCTTTTGTGGCCGGACTTCTGACTGATATTGGAATACTCTTCTTTCTGTACCACCATCCACGTGAATATAACAAGATAACCTCCGGTCAGATTCCGGCGCGCACTCTTATCGAAGCAGAACGGGCGGTTTTTGGCACTGATCACATGGAGGTAGGGTATTATTTAGCACAAACCTGGGGATTGCCGGATTATGTACTTACTGCCATAAAAAGCCATCATGATATTTCGGATATACAAGATGACCAAATACTGCCCAACGCAATTAAGTTGTCGGTTCTCCTGACAATAGACGAGTTCTCGGGGTTCAGTCAACCAATTGAAAAGCGATTGCAAGAAATCAATACTGTTTCCTCTAAACTTGGTATCAGCAAAGAACAGATTGAGGAAATCTCATTCTCGCTTCTATCACGTACCCTTGAAACTGCTGAATACATTGGCGTCGACATCGGCAATGTCGAGGAAATCCTGATTCGGGCCAATCAGGAAATTTGGAAATCATACCTGGTCATTGAAAATCTTTTCAAAGAGCGTTCTGAACTAACGCAGAAGCTCCTTGAGGAGGAGAGAGCCCGAGGAGCAGAGGAGTCCAGAAACGTGGCGATGGCTACCCTGTCACACTATCTCAACAATGCTGTAATGGCCATTTTTGGTCGATCTCAACTGATGCGCATGTACTCCGAACGCAATCAGAGCCAGAAGATTCTTGATAATCTCACTTCAGATCTGGACATTATGGATAATTCTATCAAGAAGATTGTGGCTGTGCTGGAGGAGATGAAAGAGGTTTCTCCCATTGATAACGTCCGTCTCCACCGGATGTCAGATGCGTTGAATCTTGACGACCGAATCGAGAAGCGCATGTCTGAGATGAATTTTGACAGTGCTTTACCAGTCATGGCCGTTGCTGAAAAATGAGCTTTCGTCCGGTTGACTCTGCTCAATGTTTATTATAGCTTGAATTCATGCTGACATACCTTACTTCGGGTGAATCCCACGGACCGCAATTGACCGCTGTTATTGACGGTTTTCCTGCTGGTCTGACTCTTGATATAGATAAGCTCAACTTCCAGCTTGCCCGCCGACAGAAAGGTTATGGGCGAGGTGGACGAATGAAAATCGAGCAGGACCAGGTCCGGATAGTCTCAGGTGTTCGAAGCGGTCACACTATGGGGGGACCGATAACTTTCGTAATTCTCAATCGTGATTGGACCAACTGGGAGCGGATCATGCACCCGGTGAACGATATGCCGGATGACCTGTCTCCCCGCGAGAAAAAGCTGGCCTATGATACGACCTGTCCAAGGCCAGGACATGCTGATCTCCCAGGGGCGGTGAAGTGGAACCACCACGATATGCGAAATGTCCTCGAACGGGCTTCCGCCAGAGAGACCGCAGCCCGGGTAGCATTGGGAGCGCTGGCACGGCAACTACTTGAGCATTTTGGTGTTACGATTGCTTCACATGTCGTTCGCATTGGTCCAGTGGCTATAGAGGCAGGTTATGATATTTCAGATTTAGAACAGGTTGTTTCTATAACTGAAGCATCCGAGGTTCGTTGTCTGAACAAGATTACTGGTGATAGGATGATCGATGCTATCGACGCCGCCCGGGAAACAGGTGACTCGCTGGGAGGAATTGCCGAGGTAATTATTCGTGGCCTGCCGATTGGACTGGGCGGGTTTTCGCAGTGGTACAATCGTCTCGACGGTCGACTGGCGGGAGCGTTAATGGCTGTTCATTCTGTCAAGGGAGTTGAAATTGGATTGGGTTTTGAGATGGCGTCATGCCGAGGTTCGGAGGTTCATGACCGTCTGTTTTATAATCAACAGGGTGACAGGAAAAGAAAACGCTTCTACCGTAAAACGAATAATGCCGGCGGAATCGAAGGCGGGATAACCAACGGTGAAGACATTACCGTTCGCGTTGCGGCCAAACCTATCTCAACTTTGAATCAGCCGCTGGAGACAGTTGACGTTATATCTAAGGAACCGGCGATGGCAATGGTGGAACGATCCGATAACTGCGTTGTTCCAACCCTGGCGGTCATTTGTGAGGCTGTAGCAGCGTTAGTTTTGACAGAAGCTTTCCTCGAGAAGTTTGGGTCCGACAATCTTGCTGAAATCGAACGTAATTACCGGTCTTTCCTTGATTCTGAGTTTTAGGAGTTCTGTTATTGTAGCTATAATAAAAAAGCTTAGATTTCACTTGTCAAATGTACAGAGTTCTCAGTTTCCATGATATTGTCTTAAAGTGCTGTTGAACCGTTTACAGCGAGGAGATAAGTGCACCTTTACATAGTTCAGAAGGACATCAATAATCTAAATCACTCCGCATATTTGCAAGAGGCTGTTAATTCAAAAGCAGACCTTATCTGTTTTGGTGAATTGAGCACTACCGGAATCCTGTATGATTCAAAAGCAGTAAAAAGCCTTGACTCACTTGTCAGTAGCTTCGATGAGTATCCTTTAGGCATCATGCTTGGTTTCCCCCATCAAGTAGATACAAAGTTGTATAATGGATATCTGTACTACCATCAGGGGATGAGCCAGATATATCACAAAATCAATCTCTTTTACCCAATGAATGAAGATGGGATGTATCAATCCGGAAAAGAGCTTGGGTTGTTCGACACCCATTTGGGCCGTTTGGGTGTTGCGCTTTGCTTCGATCTACGTTTCCCCGATATCTTTGAACGTCTTGCAGAACTGAAAGCAGACATTATTTTTGTGCCGGCAGCTTTCCCCTTAGAGAGAATTGATGATTGGAAAAGACTTTTGGTGCAACGCGCTATTGAGTGCCGATTGCCGGTGGTTGGTATAAATTCAGTTGGAACTGATGGTCTTTATGTATTTGGAGGAACCTCTATGGTGGTTGACGCCTCTGGACGTGTAGTCGTTTCTGCTGGTGAAACCGAGGAGGTCGTGCTGGATGTTGAAATTGATTTATGAACTTGATTATTAAGGAATGGAAATTATGCCGAACAGGTCGATAGAAAAAATATGATTCATTGGATAGGGAACTTCCGTCAGGTGTTAAAAGTTACATTAATAAGACTTGACGAAGTTAACGATTGGAGCTAAGTTGCTCTGCTTAAACCCGACGGGCCCTTAGCTCAGTTGGTTAGAGCAGCTGACTCATAATCAGCGGGTCGCAGGTTCGAGTCCTGCAGGGCCCAGGATGATGAAAATTGATACCA
>QNAG01000257.1 GCA_003641415.1 Candidatus Zixiibacteriota bacterium
ATAGTTTTCCTTGTCGTGCGCGTTGTTATCGTTTTTTAAAGGCCTTAATCGATTCAATCTCTGGTCCCTTGAAAATGTGACACAGGGAAAAGGGGAAACGGTGTGACGCGGCGTTCCGAGCCAGTTTTTCGACGTCCTGTAACTGCGTTTGATGTGCTCCGACAAACAATCTTTATCCCTTTCACCATGCCCCTGAAACACTCTGTTCCCATCTGTAATTCCTGACTGCCAGAGGAGTTATTTACTTACTGATGGACCCCAAATCCCTTTCAACCGTTCAGTGCCCACTGGCGGAATTGAACACCCAGGTGGGACCGTACCCGGTAACCTACGGTCAGAATCATCTCCAAATTGTAAAAATCCACCAACGTGTGACCTGGCGTTTGCCCTCGGTTTGAACTATTCAATACTTTTGAATAGTTGCCTCCGGAGTCTGCTCACTGTCGGCATAAATACCTTTAATATGGTGGTTTATGGTACTGACGCCTACCTGAAACAGCTCAGCCATAAGTTTTTGGCTCAGCCAGACACTGCCGCTT
Source organism: Candidatus Zixiibacteriota bacterium (assembly GCA_003641415.1). Taxonomy (GTDB): domain Bacteria; phylum Zixibacteria; class MSB-5A5; order GN15; family FEB-12; genus B120-G9. Next base: position 540 of record QNAG01000257.1, read on the forward strand.
TCCATTCGCACTACAATGGCCAATTTTGGCCTTTTAGAATCGCAAGTTGAATTCTGGTGGATTGTCCATGGTCACGAGTTTCGATTTTGTGTGCACAGCTTAAATATAACAGGGACCGAATTCAGCCGCTTGAGGCCTTCTCATGACCGGTTTAGGTTATGATATGGTTGCTCCTTTCAGATAGAAAGACTGATCAAAAACCCCATTTTTTGACGTTCCTTCGTGTTCAAGCAAATATTCAGAACGATGGATATAATGAACTCTTCGGGCAATTTTTGAGGATTTTTGTGTAATAAGAAGGTAAGCTCCCTCTGGTTTTATAGTCAAAAAAGACGAAGGAGCCTACCATGGATCAGTTGCTACCTTTACAACAAATTCTTGGTACAGACAAGAAGAATCCTGTTTTCACGATTTACCGAGACGCCAAGGAGCAGATCCTACACGTATACTATGCTTGCAAACTATTGGAGAAGGTGCCGGATGACAAGAGGCATCCTGGATTCAAACTGCTCTTAGCCAGGCTGAGTAACGCTGGTGTCAAAGCTGCGGTATTGGAGCGTATATTTGGTGTAGACCACAAGACCATGAAACGCTGGGGATCGGCACTTACGAGCGGTGATCCTGAGTTACTGATGAGGGTATTGGCAGGACGTGAGGTCAATCGAAAGTTATCTTTGGAGATTAGATCCTACATAGAGATACGTTTTCCAACAATTTATCAGGAGACACGATACGAGTATAGCAAGCGGATACGTGAAGAGATTGAGCGTGTGTCTGGGAAAAGAATTTCAGGGGAAACCATACAGTCCTTATTGAAGGTTCTCAAAGAGAAGGAGAGGGGAAAGGTAGATCCAATCGAACCGGAACTGGAAGCCAAAAATGGGGAGAATCATTGCGATTATTTGGGACCGAAAGATTCCAAAGGAAGGGAGATTGAGGAAGTTTTACCTGGTAATATATCTCTTAAGTGTTCAGAAATACACATTTGAGTATATGGACCAGTCGTGGGGAAAAAATGCTGACATGCGACAGTTGAAAGTTCGAGCCACAAACCCAGAAGGCCGGACGATCGAAGTGGGCGTATTTACACCTGACTACCGAATTATGTATGCGCGGATTACTTTGAATATTCGCACACAGTATGATATAGATAACTGCGTAATATGACTATGGTTTAAATTTTGCTTGTCGTTGAGAAACTCGGATATAGCCAAAAAATTCTAATCCTTTTATTTCTTTGGAAACCTATCTTTCTCATCTGTAGGGAGGCCATCATGGGCAAATTAAGGTTTGCTTTATTATTTAGTGTTATCATATCAACTCTGTTTATTCTTTTAGGTTGTAGCGGTGGTAGTGGAAGTGGAAGCGATACATCGTCATACATGGGAACAGCGGCTGTCTTCATCAAGGACGCGCCAACAGAAGAATATGATAGTATTGTTCTTTGTATCAATAAAGCCACGTTGGAACCAGGCGCAGTAACCTTATTTGAATCGGACAGTTGCGTTGAAGTTGACTTACTGGATCATCAAGAAAAACCTTTCCTACTAACCGTAAAAGATATACCCGCCGGAACATATAATCAAATCAGATTAGGTGCTGATTACGTTGATACAGTGGGCGGATCTTGTGATGACCTTGACATTGAAATACCAAGTGGCCTCATCAAAATTAATTTTCAAGGCCCGATTGTAGTTAAATCAGGTGACAAGCTTGGTTTCGAAATTGATGTACATGCCAAGAGATCACTCAACTTACACGTCGCAGGTAAACCACAGAAGTGCATCTTTAGACCGGTTATTATAGCTACTGTAACAAATATGGAAAATATCCCACCGGAAAATAAATGCCCACGTATCCTAAACGGAACCATCATCGAAATTAAAAAAGTTGAAGGAGAAGTTAGAGAATTCAAGCTAAGACTTTCGCACGATGCCAAAAGCCATGTCAATATTAGACTGAACCAAGATACAACCATATTTGATGCAAACGGAAGTTTCACTACACCAGACGTGCTTCAGGTCGGTCAAAAGGTAAAAGTAAGGGGTGAAATATTAAAGGACGGCAGCATAAGGGCATTCGTGGTCGCAATCGGTGAGTTAATTAAACTATACGGTACAGCACTCACCGAAATTATAGCAGAAAATGGGGACCTAAAATTTGAAATGAGATTAGCTCCCGGTCAGGTCGTAATTGACGATATGATTGACGTTGTCGTTGATAACCAAACTTTGATCCTGATTGACTGTAATACTGAAGTTGGGATGGATGCTATCAAACCTGGTATTGGTGTACGCGCTATCGGTAAAATTTCAGAAGGCGATTTAATCGCTGCTGTCTTGTTTTTAGAAGAACAAAAAACTTATGGCACAATCGTAGCTATGCATGACAAAGGCTCCTTCTATGAACTCGAATTTATCCCAGATGGTGAAACTGAGAGAATTATTATTTTACCAGGCGAATCAAGAGTCGCCTTGGAAGGTGATGGCAGTATTGAAAAATGTCTCTTGGAAGAATTGGTCAATTGTAAACCACGAAAAGCGCGTATTACTCTGAATGAATTGGATTCAGAAGTTGCCGATTTTGTGGAAGTAAAGGATGAAGTGATCGAAGGTATAATTAAAACAACAGATCCTGTATTGAGCACCATTACGCTTCAAGGTGAGCCCGAATCGATCATCCAGGTTCAAGATTTCACAACTATTATCAGAAACGGCAAATTAATAAATTTCGATCAATTGAAATCAGGTGATGAAATTAGGGCCTTTGGCCTTGCTGCCTGTCCAGAGGATGATGTTGAATTCTATGGGTTCGTAATCGTGGTTGTAGAATTGGTGGAAAGGGGAGATGAGGGTTGCTCTCAGGGATACTGGAAAAACCACCGCAACTCTTGGGGGCCGGCTGGCTACAATACTGGAGACAATTACAACGTGGTTTTCGGCGTTCCTTACAACAAGACCTTGCTCGGAGCCTTAGAGAGTGGCGGAGGTAAGCAGTACGCGCTCGGTCGCCAAGCTGTAGCAGCGCTGCTCAACGCTGCTCATCCATATATAGATTACTATTATTCCGAGGCTGAAGTGATCGACATAGTCCAAGATGGTTACGATACAGGTGATTTAGAGGGAGCCAAAAACCTCCTTGAGGAGCACATTAGCCCCTGTCCGCTGAACTGATGGGCAACTACCACCGCCAACTATCCCGGTAAACGTCAGGTTCGAACGAGAAACCTGGCGTTAAGGCATAGACGAAGGGCGGGCTCCATGGCAGATTCGAGCCTGCCCTTTTCGTATGATCATCCAAACGTGCATCGCAAATAAATCTTTTGCTAAGGCATCATTGTTTTTTGAGTTCACAGAAGATGGCTGGGCGCATAATTGTTTGCTTTTTCAGTGAGTAAGTACTTTTTGTGTTAAGCTATTAAACGGCATGCAATCTG
>QNAG01000258.1 GCA_003641415.1 Candidatus Zixiibacteriota bacterium
GGATTACCCGTCGGGTTTGAGTAATAAAGCTAGCAAAGCCGGAGAGACTCGGGGCCGCTGGTCGTGGGTCAAACCGTGTGTCTGGACGGAACGCATGTGGCCGGCCCTCGAACAGGCCTGATAGACAAGGTTTGCTCCAAGCATAATCTTCGGGTGGCCTTTGAAAGGGTTAAGAAGAACGGGGGTAGTGCTGGGGTTGATCACCAGACCATCGAGAGGTTTGAGTCTCGCCGGGAGGAAAACTTGGATCATCTGGCTCAGTCTTTGAGAGACGGCAGTTACCAACCACAGGCGCTGAAGAGGGCGTGGGCAACCAAGCCCGGTCAGAAAGAGAAGCGGCCTTTGGGAGTTCCCATCGTACGCCATCAGGTAGCCCAAACCGCGCTGCTTCAGGTGTTGGAGCCGATATTTGAGCGCGATTTGGCGAAACACAGTTATGGGTTTCGATCCGGACGAGGATGCCAAGATGCCCTGCACCGGGTAGAGGCCTTGCTCAAGACCGGCTACACCTGGGTAGTGGACGCTGACCTGAGATCGTACTTTGATACCATCCCGCATTCGCCGCTGCAGGATTTGGTTAAGGCGAAAGTCTCGGACCATCGGCTGCTCGACCGGTGGGACGACTACTTGAAGCAGGGGGTGATGGAAACGGTTAAACCTTGGACCCCGGTGCCAGGCACCCCCCAAGGAGTAGTTATCAGCCCCTGGTTGTCCAATATTTACCTCGATCCCCTCGATCAGTTGATGTCTGAGGCTGGGTTTGAGATGGTGAGATCTGCCGATGATTTTGTCATACTGGGTCGTAGTCCAGCAGAGGCTCAGGACGCCCTGGAGGTCGTTCAGCAATGGACGGTCTCGGCGGGCCTGACGCTCCATCCCGACAAAACTCAGATCGTGGATGCCACCCAACCGGGAGGTTTTGGCTTCTTGGGATACCATTTGGAGCGAGGCCATCGTTGGCTGCGCCGAAAGAGTCTCAAGCGGTTTAAGGGCGCGATTCGCGCTAAAACCAGGCGTAGCAACGGGTATAGCCTGGAGGCGATCGTCTTGGATGTTAACCGCGTCCTTAAAGGCTGGTTGGAATACTTTAAACACAGCCACAAAACCACCTTTTCCCGCCTGACTAGCTGGCTTCGGATGCGTCTTCGCAGTATTTTGCGTAAACGCCGAGGCGGTAGGGGACGGGGGCGAGGTCTGGACCATCAGCGTTGGCCTAATGCCTTCTTTACCGAACTTGGGTTGTTCTCTTTAGCCGCAGCCCATATTCTGGTCTGTCAATCCTCTCGGAGGCGAACCACCGACCGGAGAGCCGTATGCGGGAAAACCGCACGTCCGGTTCGGAGAGGAGTGGAACCGGGAATGCAACCGGTTCTTCCTACCTCTATCAGAAGCCTGTTTTTGTCTTGACAATAGTGAGGGGTATGCGGACTAAAAATCTTGCCGATTTACCGACTGGTACGCTATATGTGGATGAGCCAAAAGGGTTTAATTCTCTCGAGGGAAAGGAGGACTGGCTATGAGGATGAATAAAAAAATTTATGCGGTGATCGGTTTGCTTTTTTGGGTCGGAAGTGCTTGTGTCCCAGCGCCGGTGGTAAAGCCGCCAACCGTTTCAGAACTCTATGGACAGGGGTTGGCATATTTACGCGCTGGTCAATATGAACAGGCTATTGACTATTTCACCAAGGCTTGCGATATAGACCCTCGAAATCAATATATCTTGCTTCACCGTGGCCAAGCGTATGCCGCCATCGGCGATTTTGAGCACGCCGAATACGATTTCAACCGGGTCCTGAAGCTTAATCCCAAAAATCCCCGAGCTTACTACCTTAGAGGTTTGGTCTATCGGGATAAAAAAAGGTTTAATCTAGCCTATGGCGATTTTCAAAAGGCAATAGAGTTAAACCCCAGATATGCTCAGGCGTATTATCAATCTGGACTGTTGAAAGAGAAAAAGAAACTGTTTCGCGACGCTTTGACAGATTATAAGAAATTCCTGGAGTACGCTGGCCCTGAAGACAACAAAGAGAAGGCCGATGCCAAGGAAAGAGTGGCTAAGTTGAAAAGGAAAAAGAAAATTAGAAAACGAAGTGGAGGAAGAAGAATCAAGCCAGGGCAGGAGGCGGAAGAAAAAGGCGAAACAAAAATTACTGGACCTAAAATCATTAAACCACCATCGGAGGAAGTGAAATTTTAACCGGCAAGTTTTTGCCATTAGCCATGGGTAAAATTGCTGTTAAAGACTTAAAGAAAAGATACCCAGGTAGAGGAGGCGGCGCCGGCTAGCCCTCCCCTGCCTGAGGTTTCGGATGACTAATTCATGAACGGGAGGAGAATGACCTTTAAAGTTAGGTCTTTTGGTGTTTAAGCAACTCGATAGGTCGGGTAACCCTAAAAGTCGCCTGAGAAACTTTTTCAGGGCAGTTTCATAATAAGGCTGACTTCAAACCGATAGAGGTGATTAGGTGAAACGGTTATTACTGATAATGGCAGTTTATTTTATGCTGCCAGCCACAAGCCTCTATGCCCAAGGCGAGCCCTGGATTATCGCGGTAGACGGCCTGGCTTTCAGGGAACTTGGGCCAGAGATTGGCTCTTTGGAACTAGAACTCAAGCGATTGCCTAAAGAGCCGGACGGATACCTGGGAGACGCATTACGCAACGCCCCGAACATAGCAAATATGTCTCCCAAGGTTATTTCATATAGCTGGAGTAGAGATCCAGCCGACTCCCGAGAAGAAATCGAGGTCCTGAAAAGCGCAATCCTTGCGTACTATCAACATGCAGCTCAGAAAAATCGCCCCTTGGTCATTGTCGCCCACAGTTGGGGCACGGTCCTGGCATATACCGCCTTGCACCAACTGGTAGATCAGGGGTCTGATGTTAGAATCGCTTGTTTCATAACCCTGGGCTCTCCCTTAAATCCTCGTGTTGATGCGGGGAGCGGGGCGCTGGTTTGGAATTTTTTAAAAAACAAATCCATAATGGAGGGTTTACCCTTAAATATAATCTTCAAGAATCAACAAAAACCCTCAAACGTAACGGGTGAATGGGTAAACCTGTGGGCCAAGGGAGATCTGATTTCAAACCAGGTTAGCGCGGCCAATGAAAATGTTCAGATTGATAAGGATAACGTCCTCTGGAACAGCTTATATTTCGTTGCCAATTTCGGATTAAGGGATTACGTGTTAGGCCCTAGCACTTTCAAATGGCACGGGGAATATTATAAAAATCCCAGATGGATAAATGGAGAGATTCCTGAGATAATTAAACGGAATATCCCCAAAAGAGCTATTGTAGCACCTACGGATCAAAAAACAGAGTTATATGGGCTCTTGATGTTAATAGTATTCTTTTTTTACAGTATTTTCAAATTAATCGGATCCTTGTTTTAATAATGGTAAACCTACAGTAATTAATTCCTTCTTGGTGCGAGGCGGAAGTAAACCTGATTTCCATAGTTTTACATTAACTTGCCGGGTAAGAAATTTATGCGCCTAATTCCAGGAAATGCTCAACATATCGGCTCCAGGAAAGAACAACAGGATGATTTTGGTTTTTCGGATGTTAGTGACGTCACTTTCCGAACCCATGGCGGGGTGGTGGCGATCCTGACCGACGGCATGGGAGGGCTGGCCCAGGGGCGCCAGGCGAGTTTAATTGCCAAACAAACGATGTTGGCCGAATATGAAGAAAAGTCGGAACATGAAACCATCCCCCAGGCCTTGCTGAACGCCTTGGCGGCGGCCAATGGCGCAGTGGTGAAGCTAGCCCGGCAAGCCCGTCTGGAAGGGCAGGTGGGCACTACCCTAACCGCCGCTGTAATTAAAGATGATGAACTTTATTGGATCTCTGTGGGGGACAGCCGGGTCTATCTTTATCGCCGGGGGGAACTCGTCCAGCTTACCACAGATCATGATTATGCCCGGCATCTGGCTCAGGAAGTGGAAATGGGTTACC
>QNAG01000259.1 GCA_003641415.1 Candidatus Zixiibacteriota bacterium
AGAACATTATCGCCATAGCGGTCGGAACTGCTGTTGGACTAGGAATGGGTGATAACACATTAGGAGCGTTGATCACTCGTGGATTGGCTGAGATCAGTCGACTGGGCATAACTTTGGGAGCTGACCCGTTGACTTTCTCCGGTCTCTCTGGAGTAGGTGATCTGGTTACGACCTGTGCTTCTCAGCACAGTCGCAACCGATATGTTGGAGAACACATTGGGCGCGGGGAATCTCTCAAGGAAGTTCTTGCGGGAATGTCGATGGTGGCTGAAGGTGTAGAAACAACACGCTCTGGTCGTGAGCTGGCTCAACTACATCAGGTTGAAATGCCAATTACAGAAGCAATATACCAGGTACTCTTTGAAAATAAATCGCCCTCAGAAGCAGTGGGAGAGCTTATGGGCCGACGTTTGAAACCAGAAATATGGCAATAGGTGCACATTTGAGGGGAAAGCCAAATGAGCCAAAATAAGAACGTCAGTGACAAATTGTATTACTCGATCAGTGAGGTGTCGCGGATGACCGGGTTGGAACAGTATGTGCTCCGTTATTGGGAGAAGGAGTTTCCCACTCTTAAACCAAAAAAGAGTCGTGGAGGGAATCGTACTTACACCCAAAAAGATATCGACATCATCAACCGCATCAAGCATCTGCGCACCAAGGAGAAACTAACCATTGCCGGTGCCCGAAACCGTCTTACGATGAGACGTAGCGGCGAGCAGAAGAAGTCTATGTATCAAACAGCAAGAGCTAAAACCATCATTGGGCAGATACGACAAGATATAGAAGATATCCTTAAAGAAATCTCTTGAATTTTTAAGGCATTTAGCTACATTATTTGAGCTTTCGGTAAAGGCAATGTGTCGGAGCGTGGCGCAGTATGGTTAGCGCACTCGCTTGGGGTGCGAGAGGTCGGCCGTTCAAATCGGCTCGCTCCGACCATTTCTCTGCTTTATTTTACCCCGTGGTCGTTTCAACTTGTGCAATTAAAATCTTCATGGCTACTTTGATTAATGTTGAATATCAATCAATACAGCGTTCTGGTTGTAATTCCCGCTTACAACGCAGGAGAATACCTCGGCGAACTTATCCCCCGCTGTTTAAAGTATGTCTGTAACACTAACCTGCTGTTGGTTAATGATGGTTCAACTGACAACACACTTGAGATAATACGACAGCACGGTGTTAAGTATATTTCTTTTTCTGAAAATCGAGGTAAAGGTGCAGCTCTTATGGCTGGATTTGAATATGCGATCAAAGAAGGATATCGATCAGTGCTAACACTTGACGCTGACCTTCAGCATTTACCGGAGGAAATCCCATGCTTCTATGCTCTTGATGATGGACACCGGCTGATTGTTGGGATGCGCAGTATCTCGTTTGGGATCATGCCGTTGACTCGCTGGTTATCCAACAATATAACTTCAATGATAGTTTCTGTTTTTTCCATGCAGCGAGTTCGGGATAGTCAGTCAGGATTTAGGCTGATACCAACTGAAATACTCCGGTCTATCCCGTTACAAGCGGTTCGTTATGACTTCGAATCTGAGATGCTTTTCAAGGCTGGTGCTGCCAGAATCACAATGGCTGAAGTGCCGATTTCAACTGTCTATAAAGATTCTCAATCTTATTTCAATCCATTATTGGACACTTTCCTTTTTATTTGTCAAGTATGGAAAAGAATCTGGGTCTAAACCGTATTAGATTTGGAGCATGGTTTTACTTTGCTCACTATGGTTAGAATCCGAGTAATTCTATTTATCTAAGATTAGATCTGAACGGGGAATTTTTTACATGATAATAGCTAACTTGCCGACTTGAACCTGACCGTTGGAGCTCTCCACTGACCAGTAATAAAGCCCGGAGACCACCATCTGAGCGTTGCGAGTAATCATATCCCATGAATCATGGGAGGAATTGGGGTCTGATGAGTCTATGTCATGCTCGATTTCCTTGACAAGATCGCCGTCCAGTGTGAATACCCGGATAGTACATTGAGGAGGAAGATTAGTAAAATGGATAGCTCTAACACGGTCATCTGGACGGTCAGTGTCTGCTCGTCCTTCGAAGCCTAAGCCTCGGAAGTCAGCATCAATTCGATACGGGTTGGGATATACTACGACATTGTAATCGGAAATGTCTCTACTGCCACCTTTTGGATATGGATATACGTTCTGAGCTCCAACTGTTTTTGATGATTCCAGGGATGTAAGGCCTGATTCCGGGGATCCGAAATCAAAAGCAGTAACATTGATCCAGTAAGGAACGGTCGGGAGAAGATTGTCGATTATGAATTCGTATTCGAAGTACTTCAGATATCCATCTTCGGTCAATTCCTCGGAACGAGCTGAATCTGGATTAATAGAGGATGGATAGGGCTGATAGGGGTAAAGTTTTTTGATGTATCCAGGCAACCCAAGGTCTGATGTATTGTAGTCTTGAGGTTCGAAGTATACCAGTACTCCTGGTTCATTGGAGGGAGAATATGGCGAGGTTCGAGAGTATGCTAATGGATCAAGTGTGCTGTCATTATACATATCCTGCAATTTTTCAAGTGTCAGAGGAATGCCTGTAAGTTCCCAGGTATTATTGGAATCGTTGTATACATACAAGCAGTAATCATCTTTATCCCATGATGCCATCAAACTGTAACTTTCTTCTCTTTCGTCTCGTGCGATGTATATTCGGTAGCCCTCAAAATCAACATCGTGCAGGAACAAATCCTCTTCCGTTTCTGATCGAGTGCCATTGAAGCGAATACGGATATAGCCATCACCCGGCTCAAGCCATAAAACTGGTGGGGGTGGTGGGGAGGCACCACGAAAATCCGGTACACCGTCACCGATGTAGAAAAAAGAATCACACTTACCATATTCCCATATGGTGTCAATTACGAGAGGGTCAGATTCCACACTGTCGATAGAGATGATTGTGGATTCACTACAGCACACATGTGCTTCGCCGAAGTACTCGTCACCATCAGTGTCAACCCCAGGGTTGTCGTAGATCCATCCAGCCCAGATGGCGTTTTTGGCCAAATCAGAGAAATCGAGATTGGCCAGGTAGGCATCAGGGTTGTTGAGAAGGTTATCTCTGTTGCCGGGGACTTTGTGAAGATTCTCACCCATTACATAAGCAAATGAAATAGGCAGAGTCTGTCCGGGTTGAATATCGAAAGGACCAAATGACAGTAGGTATCGTGTATCATAACCGTCGGAATAATCCCACGCGAGGTCCTGATCGGGGTAGATCCACAGAGTATCATTCGGTTGGATCGAAGCAGTGTAAACTTGGTTGTAGTCAAACTCTTGGTTGCTTAAAACATAGTATTTATTAACATCTCCCTCTGGTGTTCCCAACCCTCCAGTCCGGAAGTCTCGGAACAATTCTTTGCGTCGACCCACTTCAGAACGTTCGCGGGGTCCGAAATCAAGCGAGGGGTCTCCGTTGCCGATCCACCAGTTGAAACTAACATCAAGTTCGGTTGCGGGAGTACGAACGATTCGTGTAGCCGAAACATGAGGGCATGGATGTAGCTTGCCATCGCCGTGGATTATATCCGGGTCACCATCATCATCGGCGATCCAGGCAATAAACACGGTATCCTCGAATTCACAATCGCCATAGATTCCGGGATAGGTATGAAGAAACCCTGCGTGGTCATCAGTATATCCATTATTTCCGAAGCAATCAAAACAGACCATGCAATCGACGTATATGCCCATGTAGACATCATTAAGAGTTCTGTCTCCGATATTTTTTATTTTGTAGTCGAACAAAACGAAATCTTCAGCATAGGAATAGGACCAAGCATAAGATGCCTCTGTTACCTCGATATTTAGCGGTTTGTGAGGTCG
>QNAG01000260.1 GCA_003641415.1 Candidatus Zixiibacteriota bacterium
AACCTCGCGGCAACCGTGCCAGTAGTTCATATAGTCCTGGCGGCCACCAGCGATGGTGTACCAATCGTATCCGTTTGTGATACCATTGTTGAGATCGTCCATATACGTCGATGGGCTATGGTTGTGCACCGAATCGGCGTAAGCTCGGCTGATATCGATATACCAACTGTCATCAGCGTGACGTTTAACCCAGGTGTCCCAGGGGTAGTTGACAACTTCAGCTCCGCCGTGATAGTTGGTCGAGATAGCCATACTGTGAGCAACCGCGAAGTCCATCATAACGACCGTCTCCGGCTGCCAAGAGTGACCATCGGGATGTTGCCCATCCTCGGGGTCGGGGTAATTGCGGTTAAGGTCTACGCCATTGGCGTTGTATCGAGTTGGGTTGGAAATGACATCAGGATCGCCCCCATCGTAACAGCCATCAGGGTTGGCCAGCGGGTTAATCCAGATTTCCATGTTGTCAACCATGTCAGTGATTTCCGGATCAGTGCCATAAGCGGAGAGCAATGAATCTATCATGCGCAACATGAGCGCGTAGCCAGTAGTCTCATCAGCGTGCATAGTGGCTGTGTACATGACCTCCGGTTCGTCTTCTTCAATGTCGACATTGTCTGAAATGCGAGCATACAACAAGGCGCGGCCATTGACCGAACTGCCGATATCCACAATTTGGCACAGATTGGGATAGTCGGTCTCGAATTGGTACATCATTGCCACATAACCGCTATAGGTGGGATAGACATCCCAGGACTGAATTGCTTTCAGATTTGATGAACACTTGGGTTTATACAGTGTACCCGGATGCGGTAACTCTGTCCAGTCATAGCCAAGCTGTTCAAACTCGGCCATCTCGCTATCGTTGGCGTAAGCCCATACTTCTCCATCGCGAACATTGTCAATCGAAATGACCCGGGTGAGTTTCTGTAATTCGTCGCGTGAGTCGATCTTGAATTTAAAGTAATACTCGGTTGCCATTGCTGTGACGGTCATGGATAGCAAGATCGTCAACGTCAGTCCCACTACGACTGCAGTTCTCTTCATTGTGTTTTTCCTCAATCCTGTAAAGTCGGACCTTAGTATGTATAATCGAACGGTACGCTTATAATATATAGCAAAAACCGGATCGACAAAGAGTTTTTTATCGATCCGGTATACCCGGTTTCACCGGTAAGTCGGATATTCTTTCAGGGACACTTAGTGTCTAACTTTCGTCGAGAAGTCGCTCCAACTCGTCAACCAGTTCTCCAAACAACTTGATTGTACGTTCAACCGGTTCTGCCGAGGTTACGTCAACCCCGACATCAAGAAGAACATCAACAGGATCCTTGGAAGTGCCTACAGAAAGGAAGTTGTTAATATACGTATCAAGATAACTTGGATCTTCGAGAATTTTCTGAGACACCATCTGGGCAGCCGCATAGCTGGTGGCGTACTTGTAGACATAGAATTGACGGTAGAAATGTCCAATACGCATACAACCCATGTCGTTAATGGAATCAATCACGAGGTCCGGTCCCCAGTATTTCTGGTATATATCGCGGTAGGTTTTACGCATCTGATCAGCTGACAACGCTCCGCCTTCCTCGATTACCTTATGAATAGCAATTTCAAATTCAGAGAACATAACCTGGGTATAGAACGTTCCCATTATCTGCTCGATGTAATGATTAAGCAGCTCCAGCTTTTCATTTTTGTCCGTAGTGTGTTCCAACAAGTACTTCATCAGCAATGCCTCATTGCTGGTTGAAGCAACCTCAGCCAGGAAGAGGGGGTTGTTGCCGTAAATATACGGCTCATTCTTATGGGTATAGAAAGCGTGCATAGCATGACCCATCTCGTGAGCCAGCGTGAACACCGCATCCAAGGTGTTGTTGTGATTGAGCATAACAAATGGATGCGTATGGTATGTACCCCACTGGTAAGCGCCGGAGCCTTTGCCCTGGGATTCAAAGACATCGATCCATCTTGAATTTAGTCCGGTCTCAAAGTTTGATAGGTATTCTTTCCCCATCGGTTGCAGTCCCTTCAGCACAAGCTCTTTGGTCTTTTCCCAGGGATACTCGCTCTGCGCCTCAGCAACAAGCGGAACAGACAGATCGTATGAATAGAGAGTATCGTAGCCGAGCATTTTCTTACGCAATGCAGTCAACTTGTGGAGTGGAGCCAGATTGTTGTTTACGGCTTTTATCAGGCTATAGAAGACCGGCTCGGGGATATTGTCCTGTTTGAGCGACATCTCCAAGCAACTGTTATAACCTCGCGCCTGACGGTAGAAGTTGTCCTTTTTAACTGAAGCTTCCAGTGTTGCTGCCATTGCATTGAGGTATTTCATGTAGGTTTGATTATATTCCTGGTTAGCTTCACGTCGCAGACGACGGCTACCGGTTTCCATGATGCGGTAGTAACGCTGCCTTGTCAGTTGAATCTCTTCGCCTTCGTCATTGATGACCGTGCCGAATGTGACATCAGCATCGGTTATCATTGAAAAAATATTTCTTGGCGCTGAAGTTACCGGACCGGCAAGCGCTAATAGCGCTTCCTCTTTGTCCGAGAGTACGTGGTCTTTCAAACGTCGCTCGTCTTCGAGGTAGTGACGATAGATGTCAAGCTCCGGGTTGCTCGCCAGCCACGACTTAAGATGTTCTTCGCTGATAGTCAGTAGTTCGGGGCTAATGTATGACATGTGGGCTGCCATCCGGGACCAAAGCGCCGAAACCCGCCCGGCTCTTTCCTGACATTCACTAACCCGGTTGTCTTCATCAAGCATCAAATAGGCATAGACATACAGTTTACCTTCGATGGTTTCCAGGCTGTCTCGCAGTTTGAAGCAAGCCAGCAGGTTATCAGGCGAATCACCGAGATGCCCTTTGAATTTTTCAAGCCGAGCGATATTGGAATCGAGAAATGCGAAATCATTTTCCCAATCATCGATGGAGGGATAGATATCCTCAAGTTTCCATTTGAACTGGTCGTCAATGTCAGACCGCTGTGGAATGGCATTTGTCTCTGACTGCGCCGCCGGCGCCAACAGAGCCAGAGCTAATACCAGCAAAGCCAGGATTGATGTGCAGGTTGTGCGATTCATGTTTACTCCTATCTTGCTTGTTTGATTTGGTTTTCTTATCCTATTCTTTGGCCGTCAATATAGATGAAACAGAACGTTTGTACACAGAAAATCGTTTAACCGGGAAACAATAGAATGTATGAACTGGATATCAATATCAAGCTCCACGAAACCGATGCCGCCGGAGTGCTGTTCTTCGGTAATTATTTCAAACTCGCTCACGATACTTATGAGCAGTATATGCAATCCATCGGGTTTGACTTTCGCTATATAATAGATAAGGCGTCATACTTGATTCTTATAGTTCACGCCGAAAGCGATTTTCATAAGCCTGTGTACGTTGGGGATGCTGTCAGGGTTACAATGTCTGTCGAAAAAATTAGGCACACATCGTTTGAGCTGGTGTACTATGTGTCGCATAAAAACAGCCAACAAGAAGGAAATCATTTCCAATCATTACCAGAAGGTGAATACAATGTAGCGACAGTGAAAACAGTTCATGTGGTTGTCGATAAGGAATCCGGGAAGCCGACATCCCTTCCCGACCAGTTGAAAGCCGAACTTGAGAAGCTTATTCAACCCGCGTAAAGGCGGGTCTTGTGTCTGCCGTCCCTCATCTCCGCTCAGTGTCTGGGCGGAACCCCTTGGCGGTTCTGCCTGCGCCACCTGTGCAATATTTTGTTATCTCATTCCCCTTGTTGTTGCCCCAGCCCTTTTTGTCATGCCAGCGAAAGCTGGGGGATCCAGTAACTTGTTGGTAAATATGGATTCCCTGCCT
>QNAG01000261.1 GCA_003641415.1 Candidatus Zixiibacteriota bacterium
CATGTAGAAGCCTGTGCTACTTACCTACAACTCTGCAAAGAATTGGGTGTAACTGAAAGACTTTCGGAACTGGCTGGCTCAGATCCTATTGTTGAGGCAAGACTAGCTGTATTGCAAGGGAAAGAAGACTTCCTACGTGCTATGTCACCTTTCATATCTGACACACAAAAGAAGAAAGTTCTGGAATACGTTAAAGTTTACTACCACATGTCAGACTTGCTACAAGAGTATTTTGAGAATCCTGCTGATATAGTCTACCAACTAATTGCTCATATAGAAGATGTTGATACAAATGTAGGTCTTGACTTGACAACTAGACGATTACGCACTGTATTAGACCTAGTCACATCAACGATAGTTTCACAAGTTATAGATTTTGTCCTGAATATGAAGTACGTTGTGCATAAGAAACGGAGACAAAAGCATATCAGAGTAGAACCCTTCCAAGAGTTATACAATTTCGTTCTAGTTGAGACTATGTTCAACGCACCATTAGCAAGTGTTGCTAACAGATCTAGATGTACTATACTAGGCAAGGGTGGTTTCACTAGAGAAAGCGTACCAACTAAAGTCAAAGACTTACATCCTAGCCAGTACAATTGTCTAGATCCTGCTGTAACACCAGATAGAGAGAACGCAGGAGTGGTCTTATATCTAGCAAGCACTGCTGAGATAGACCACTTAGGACGATTCAAGATTAACGAAGACTTCACCACAAGAGTCCTTAACCAACTTCTGTCAAACAAAACATCAGAAGGAGCTGCAGAATGAGTCAACTAAAACGCAAGTATACAGTGTCTGTTAGTCTCTTCCTCCCTACTCAAAGCAAACATCTGAAACGAAAACTAAAAGAGCTACAATCAGTCCCAGATACCTTCAAAGTTGATATAGAACACCAAGGCAAGACGTACACAATACCATTTAGCGCATTACTTACTAAGTTTAATAGAGTAGATATTACTGAATCTGACAATAGCAAACCATTAACTGTTAAGAGTAGTTACATCAATGACTCTCTGCGTAAGTGGATCGGAAACATACTTACACAACAGAAAACAACTGCAATAGACTTAGACAAGTTGGTTCTGTCCTCTCCCAAAGTAGTAAACTTCTATGCGTCAGAAGAACTAACCCCAGAACAGTTTTGTGCATATGTAAACAAAGCTAAGTCTACATATGCTCCTAGTAAACTCGTAAAACAAGTATATTCCGAAGTTGGTTGTGAGCTAGATACATGTGATATAACAGACATTACAGACGATGAGATACTAACAACTATGTCAAGACTAAGTCTAGTAACTCTTCGTCATCTGCTACCCACACAAGTGGTTGATATCGACTTGACTAAGTTATACGACATATACAGGCAGGTAGAAGTCTACGAAGGAGACACATTACCCAGTAACCTTAGAACAGAGTATCTGATCGAATTACGAGAGATCAACAAACAGTTGAAAGATGTCAACTTTCCCACAATAGGGTTTACTGGGAGATTCTTCAATATGTATATAGGTAAGCCCCTGTTCGGAAGTAGAGCGTTGTTTGACATATCCTGCTTGGGTATCGAAGTTCTACTTGATGCACAGAAACTCTTAGATGTAATCACACTTAGCAGATTGTTAGAGTCTACTAAGTCGCTAGACCTGAGCAGGTTCACGAGTTATGAAGACAAAACGTTGTTGGTCTTGGCAGATATCATTACTAATGTGTCACCCACGGAAATCATACACCAAGCTGTTAAAGCTAACGATATCGATAACTCATTTTTGCAGACTCTTAGCAAAGAACAATGGCAGTTCTATCATATTCTTGATTGTCTAAAGACACTAACTCGAACAACAATGACTAAACTGAGTGAGCTCAGCCAAATACACAAGGAGGTATCACAAGATGAACTTTCTAGAAGTGGGTCTTCCTCCAACAACCAAGACAAGTAGTATTGACGAACGACAAGTAGCTAAAGAGCATCTGCTAATGGCCAAGATCTTCCCTATGAAGCCCAGACTAGAGGCGTCATTCAGACTATTTAGACTAGAACCAGTCAATCCAGACTTGGTTCCAGATGCTCCGAAACCTATGATCGTTTACTTCTCTCCTACCACAATACAAGAAACATACACTAACGAATTAACAGAAAACTTTCTAGCTGAAATTCTTAGATACAGTGGTCGTTTAGGACAGATTTCACAAATGCTAGGTATCAAACCTGAAGACATACTTCAGGGAGTTGGTGGACTTTTGGGTTCGTTCGTAAATATTACTGGTAGTCAAGCTCTTTCTAGGATTGGTCAAGCCATAGCTGCTACACTTACAGGTACGAGATTTGATTTACCTAAAGTCTGGGCTGACTCAAGAGCTGAAGTTACTAAAGAACTCAGAATTAGATTGCACTGTAACAGTCCTGGTAACGATACTGAATACAGAAAATACATTGTCGAACCTCTAGTAAACATACTGAAATTCGTGCTGCCTATATGCACTGTTGCTGAGCACTACAGATGGCCCTACTTCTGTAAAGCAGAAGCTCCCGGTCTGTTTACTCTCCCAGAGGCTATGGTTACCAATGTAACAGTTGACAAAGGTATTTCCGTGTTGTTTGGTGCTAACAACAGACCTGCAGAAGTCGAGGTTACTATGCAAATTACGTCTGTTAGAAATGTTATGGTTAATGATGCTTCGCAAACACAAACTGATATAGTCTACAAGTTGTCTGACTATGAGAAGAACCTCTTAGACAAGAAGACTATGGGTGGGATAGAGACTACACGTATAAGTGGGACAGGTACTCTCAAGACACCTGCTCCAATTCCCTCGAAAACGATTTCAAATACGACACAAGAAATACACCAAAGACTTAAGCAGGCTTCTTCATAAACAGACTGAAGGGAGAGCAAAAGATGAATCCTGAAGACATACTCTGGATTGAGAAGCATAGGCCAAGAACGTTAGATGAGATGGTCTTAGACGAGAAAGTCAGATCAAGGATGCAACGTGTCATAGACTACCCACGAGAAATGCCTCATTTCTTGTTTATAGGAACACCAGGTAGTGGTAAGACTACATTGGCAAGGATACTCATAAATCATATAATCAAAGACGATTCTGATCTCCTAGTGATCAATGGTTCAGACTATAGAGGCATTGATGTATTCAGAAACTTGATATCAGAGTTTTTATCGGTGCAACCTATAGCATCTGCTATAAAGATTGTCTTCATCGACGAAGGTGACAACATAACATCTGATGCTAAGAAGATCTTTAGAGCTCTACTAGAACGTTTCCATACTTACGGAAGATTCATCATAACAGCAAACGAGGATACATTCACTAGTGCTATAAAGTCAAGGTTCGAAGTGATCAAGTTTGACAAACTGGACAAAGACTACATACTTCAGTTTTGTAAGACAGTGTTAGAAAAGGAAGGTGTCGAATACACAGAAGACGACATAGTCAAAGTAATTGATACATACTACCCAGATACACGAAAGATAGTAGGAGCACTACAGCAAAACTCATACAGTGGTAAGTTAGACATTTCTGTGCTGCATATTGACAACGAGACTAAAGTTGTTAACTACCTTATTAACATGCTCAGATATAGTCTGGAGAATCGAAGACAAGACGTAAACTTAGCATTTATGACGTTGTCTAAGTTCGTTACAGAAAATTACGTAGACTTCCTTAATGTCTACAAAACTCTGTTCAACAGACTTTCATTCAGATGCATACCTGTCAAAGTAACTATTTCTAAGTATACTAACATGACTGTTAATGCTATATCACCCATCATGGTGTTCTATGAATTCTTGGTTGAGTATATCAAGTCTTGCGAGCAACTGAAA
>QNAG01000262.1 GCA_003641415.1 Candidatus Zixiibacteriota bacterium
CCCTGAAACGATTCACCCTGATTGGCGCAACAACTCGTGCCGGACTCCTTTCGGCTCCCTTACGGGACAGGTTTGGATTGTACTACCATCTTGATTTCTATCCTCCGGAAGACTTGGCACGTATTGTGCAAAGATCAGCAGGAATCCTTAAAGCAAAGATACTGATTGACAGTGATGATGCTCACTGTGATGCCTCACATGCTATTGCAGAGCGTGCGCGAGGTACTCCACGTATAGCAAACCGTCTTCTCAGGCGCGTTCGTGATTACGCTGATGTGAAATCAAATGGCGATATTACAGTTGAACTTGCTTCTCAAGCTCTTGACGCTGAAGGTATCGATAATCTTGGCTTGGACGCTTTAGATCGCAAGCTCTTGCAAGTGATTATCAAATACTATAATGGGGGTCCTGTCGGCATTGAGGCTCTTGGAGCTACACTTAACGAAGAAGTTGATACCCTGATTGACATGGTGGAGCCTTATTTGCTAAAAATCGGTTTTATTCAACGAACCAAGAGAGGTCGAATGACTGCTCCAGACGCTGCAAAACATCTCGGGCTACCCCCCCCTGATGCTGGCGGACAACAGCGACTACTTTGAGAATTAAATGAATTATAATATCAATAATAATGATGATATCATAAAACTTTTTCAATCACAAGTGCAGGGGCAGAATCATGACGATCCCCGTGAAGTAGTGTCAATACTTCTCACTGAAACTGTTAGATTTCGAGACAAACTAAAAAAGGAAACTGGTGAAATTTTAACTGTAGCAGATACCCGAGTTGCACTGAATATATTAAAACACTATCTGGACACTGGCAGCCTACCCAAAGATATCAGACCGAGACAAAAATCACTCGCTAACGTCTGGATTGATCGTTTATCTCTATTTGAGAAATAATAGCAAACATTAAGCTGAAAAACACGGACTTAAAGCCATAATTCCATTCCATCGACGGCGGTAGAAAAGTTGTGCATCCCTGCTTTCCGAGCCATCAGATTTAACTTTGACACCTCATCATTGCCGCTAAGATGTGTAATAACGAACTCCCCAACATCAATGGTCGGCGCAAGATCAAAGAACGCCTCGATGTCGAAGTGTGTCATCTCCATCACGACAAAATTGTTGCTATCAAGGTGCTCACGAATATCATCAAAGCTACCAATGTCACCAGAATAAAACAGCCTTTTTTGACCTACCTCAATTTGGAAAGAATGTGACTGCATTTTATTGGGAAGATTCAATCGTGTTACCCATTCCGAGTATTGACTAAGGTGTGAATTAGTGATAGCTGTCAGCTTGAAATCGTCATTGATTATCAGACCTTCTTCGTAGCCAATAATTTGAAGATCAAAAGGAAGTTTCTCTGCTATAATATAAACAGCATAAAGATAGGCACGCAACGGATCCACAAACTCATCCGGAACAAAGATGTCAAGCTTCCCCTCCCGTCCTGTCAGATAGATCATTTGGATAAAAAGTGACAAGTCGCTGACATGGTCAGGGTGAGTATGGCTGATAAATATCCTGTTAATATCAAGTGGATTAAAACCACGACGAAGGAAGGAAGATGTTACCCCTCCCCCACAGTCGATTAGATTAAGTCGTCCATTGACATCAAGGATATAACCTGAAGAATTGCGTTCAGCTTGAGGGACTCCCGATGAAGATCCAAGGATGGTGAATTTGTTTGGTTCCATGTTAGGCTTGCTCCCTTGATTCTCATTGGTCGTGTGCTACGCTGAAGAATGTAAAACGACATCCTCCAGTTACTGGTATCAACTTAATAAAAACTTTTGAAATAAATGTTAATTAAAAACCTCACGGATCTGGTCAAGAGCTTCATTACAATCCGAACGAGTAACATCAAGGTGAGTTACCATCCGAATACGTTTCGGTCCGAAAGGTACCGCCAAAACCCCGACATCTTTCATTTTTCCCAGGACTGATTCGACAGTTTCTGGACCGGAGATGTCAGCCAATACAATGTTGGTTTCAACTCGGCTCAGGTCGACGGATAGCATCTGGAATTGATTCAATCCTTCGGCAAGATTCCGTGCGTTGGCGTGATCTTCGGTCAGTCGTTCAAGATTGTTCTTTAGCGCATAGAGACCAGCAGCGGCAATAATACCCGCTTGGCGCATGCCTCCACCGAAAAGTTTGCGTTCCCGACGACACCTGTCAATGAACTCAGCTGAGCCGAGAATCATCGATCCGACCGGAGCGCCCAGACCTTTTGACAAACACACTGATATAGAATCAAACGGTTTCGTCAGTTCCGGCAACGACAGACCGGTAGCTACATGGACATTCCAAATTCGGGCTCCATCAAGATGTAAAATCAAGCCGTGTTCGTCACATACTTCACGAACTCTCAGGATTTCATCCTGTGGCAGTATAGTACCTCCGTGACGGTTGTGGCTATTCTCCAACGTTACCATCTTAGTGAGGGGACAGTGAAGGTTAATCGGGCGGATGTTCTGCTGAATCATTTCTGCAGTGACCATCCCGCGATCGGTGCTCAGTAAATTGACCAACAAACTGGAGTGAACAGCCGGTCCGGCTGCTTCATAATTAACTACATGGCAATCTCGATCACAGAGAAGCTCCCACCCCGGGCTTGAATGTACCTTAAGGCAAACTTGATTAGCCATAGTTCCCGAAGGCATAAAGAGCGATGCTTCTCGCTCGAACAGCTCAGCCACATATCTTTCAAGTTCGTTGACAGTAGGATCATCACCAAAGACGTCATCACCCACTTCAGCGATCATCATAGCCTGCCGCATAGCCTGACTCGGTCGGGTAATTGTATCTGAACGTAAATCAATAGTTTTCATATTGAAAAATATAGATTATCGCGAAGTTGTACACAACAACAAGCACGAAAAAGAATTGCTCGTATGACGGTATTTCAAAAGGAAGGCCGCCCTTGTAGTAAGGCGACCTTAGCATAATTCATGTTTTCCCGCTGATGATTATTGCTGTAGAGAAACGTTGCTCGCTCGAAATCCGTTGTCGATACGAGCCAAATCAAAAATCACCTGTTGCCCTTGTTGTAAGGTCTTGAACCCATCCATGTTGATAGCTGTGTAGTGTACATACACATCGTTCCGGGTGTCATCGCTGGTGATAATGCCCCATCCTTTGAGATCGTTGAAATACTTAACGGTACCTTTGGACATACAAGAATCCTCCGCTCCCATGGAGTTACAGATTATATATCCTCCTTAATTATTATACACTCTTAGAACATAATTAAGCAAGAAAAAACATAAGAAAAGAAAAAAGCGGCCTCACACTGGACCTATCAGATGACTCATCATTCGTAACCAGAGCAGTTATAGACAAACCTTTACCACTAAGTATAATTGTTAGAGGATATCCCCGCCCCTAATGATACACTTCAACAAGGCAATGGAAGTCATAGAAATACAATGAATTAAGTGCGTCTGCTAATAAATTACAGTCTGTATCAAAGTCATAGTCAGACCGGATATCAGGGGTACTGTGATATTGTCATCAATCCCAAGTGGCAGAGCTTCCACTACTGTCGCCACAATAGCTCCGATTATCCCAACAGGGACAGATAATTCAGGAGCCACAAAAGCTACCGCAACAGTGCCGAGCAAGCAGGCACCTGACCCCTCCAGGGACTTACCACCAAACCGGTGACGACCAAACCTACGGCCAATCAAAGCTGCCAAGGTATCTCCAACTACAATAAATACCATGGAGGTAACAGCAATCGGTTTGGAAAACAGAGCTACCGTCAGACACACTGCCAAAAGTATGTAAGTTGCAACAGTGAAATCACCAGCATGCTCGTGGGCG
>QNAG01000263.1 GCA_003641415.1 Candidatus Zixiibacteriota bacterium
AGGAAGAGATAAATCTAACAGCTGAGCAAGTAGATAGTCTTGGCGACCTTCCCAAGGACCTTATGCGAAATATCAGGGCTTTCAAGGGGCGTGGCTGTCGAAATTGCAATAATACTGGTAAAGCTGGCCGTAATGGTATTTTTGAGGTTATGCCAATTACGCCGGCTATAGAGAGTTTAATCCTCGATAAAGCCAACGATTCTGAAATCCGACGTGTTGCTCTTGAAGAAGGAATGTACAGTCTGCGAATGAGTGCTGTTGAGAAGATGAAGGCTGGAGAAATTAGCATCGATGAAGTTTTTGCAGTTTCGTTTGGTTCTTAATTAATCCTACAATTACGTTACATTTCAACTATTCCCCTTGTTTTCAGAAATGGATTTCGGTTAAGAAATACTAATTTTGACCGATAATTCTTATAAAATGACAAATCAGATAACCTCTGACTATCTTTCTGGTGGGAGATATTAATGATATCACTTCGGGAATTATTGGAACAGATGGTGAAAATGGGAGCTTCGGATTTACACCTTACCGTTGGAGCTCCCCCAGTAGTTCGGATTGATGGTAAACTTCAACGTTTGGGTTACGATATGTTGACAGGTGAAACTACCAAGAAGTTATGCTATTCAATGTTAAGTGAGAAACAGAAATTAAAATTTGAACAAAATTCTGAGCTTGATTTCTCTTTTGGTATTGAATCCATGAGTAGATTCCGTTGTAATGTGTTTATGCAACGGGGTAATGTAGCGGTAGCTCTCAGGCAGATTCCATACAAAATAAAAACTTTTGAGGAATTAGGACTCCCAAAAGTGATCGCTGAGTTTGCGGTACTTCCTCGTGGTCTGGTACTTGTAACCGGCCCGACCGGTTCCGGAAAATCAACTACACTTGCAGCAATTATCGACAAGATTAACAAAGAGCGGCCAGTTCATATTATCACTGTTGAAGACCCGATTGAGTATTTGCACCGTCATCAGATGGCGCTGATCAATCAGAGAGAAGTCTATGCTGATACAACTTCTTTTGCCTCAGCGTTAAAATATGCTTTGCGTGAGGATCCTGATGTAGTACTTGTGGGCGAAATGCGCGATTTGGAGACAACCGAATCTGCTCTATCAATTTCTGAGACGGGACATTTGGCTTTTGCTACCCTACACACAAACTCCACAGTCGAGTCAATCAATCGAATTGTCGATTCGTTTCCAACAAACCAGCAGGAGCAGGTACGGGTATCTTTATCGTTCTCGCTACAAGCCATTGTTTCTCAATCCCTGATTCCCAAGATTGGTGGTGGCCGAGTTGTAGCTTTGGAAATAATGATTGCTACGCCTGCTATCAGGGCACTAGTCCGTGATGATAAAGTTCACCAAATGTATTCGATGATTCAGTCTGGTCAGAAATACGGGATGAAAACAATGAATCAATCTTTGGCTGAATTGTATCAGTCAGGGAAGATTGCAATCAATGATGCTATGAACTACAGCCAGAATACTGAAGAATTAGGGGAGATGCTTTCGCGTCAAAAAACCCCAGCGTATAGATAACCCACTGAGCAAAGAGGAAACCTTCAATGCCAGAATTTGATTATAAAGGCAAAACTCTTGCCGGCGCAGCTGTAGCCGGAAAACTGAAAGCTTCGAGCCGGGAAGATGTAGAGCGTGTTCTCAGACAGAACCGCATTTTGGTGACCTCGATATCCAAAAGATCTCCAGAGATAAACATCAAGATTGGTACCGGCATCAAGAAAATGGAGATATCACGTTTTACTCGCCAGTTTGCTACCATGATAGGTGCTGGATTACCAATGGTGCAGTGTCTTGATATTTTGTCAAGTCAAATTGAGAATAAGGAACTGGCGCGAATAATTCGAGAGGTCAAAGAAGGTGTCTCCGGTGGCGCTACTCTCTCAGAAGCACTAGCGCGACACCCAAAGATTTTCGATCAGCTTTATACCAATATGGTTGAGGCAGGTGAAGTCGGTGGAGCTCTTGATGCCATTTTGGTCAGACTTGCTGTTTATCGTGAGAAAGCTGATAAGCTTATCCGCAAAGTAAAAGGCGCTATGGTCTATCCATCAGTTGTCGCTTTTGTTGCTACGGCTGTGACGATCGGTATGCTGACTTTTATTGTGCCCGTATTTGCCAAGATGTTCGGTGGTCTGAATGCCGACTTGCCAGCTCCAACGCAGGTTATCCTCGTGATTTCTAATTTTCTTCAAGCCAATTTTCTGTATTTGATAGGAGGTTCTATTGCTCTGGTTGCAGGTCTGTTCTATTGGAAGAAAACCCCGAATGGTGAACTAATCTGGGATCAGTCTATGCTGAAGATGCCAGTGCTTGGTAACCTTGTTCGGAAATCCGCCGTTGCTCGTTTTACCCGAACTCTTAGCACTTTATTGGCTTCCGGTGTTTCAATTCTGGACGCACTGGAAATAACTGCCAAAACAGCCGGTAACAAAGTAATCTCTAACGCAATTAACAAATCTGTTTTGGCAATTGCAGAAGGTGATACTATCACTGCTCCTTTGAAAGAATCAGGTGTTTTTCCGCCTATGGTTACTCAGATGATTGCGGTTGGTGAGAAAACCGGTGGCTTGGATGAGATGCTTTCCAAAATCGCTGATTTCTATGATGAAGAAGTTGACGACGCTGTTACTGCTCTGACTTCAGTCATTGAACCTATAATTATTGTATTCATGGGTGTAGTAATCGGTGGTATTATGATTGCTATGTACCTGCCGATGTTTGACATAATTGGTAAAATTGGTTAGCTGGTTAGCTCGAGGAACGAGCTGAGATAACAAATATAAGGACGGTGCGCATAGCGCACCGTTCACTATTTATGGAACGCAAAGGTATCAACCACCGCTTGGCTTGGTTTATCCCCATCCGTTTGGGCACTTATGTAATTCTCTTTGGTGTAATGGTTCTCTGGATGGGGTATCCCGGCTTCTTGCAACTGCCGTTTATTCTGTATTCTGTATTTACGCTGATATTTACTTTGCTCCTAACGTTTGATCGTCAGCGTATTCGGTTTGGAAGTTTGACTTCACTTGTAACAGCCCTGCACTTTTTGTTAGAGCTGATTGTAGAATCGGGTATCGTTTTCGCCACAGGAAACATAAACTCTCCTTTTTCCGCGCTATTCATTCTTACTATTGTTTCAGCTGCTCTGGTATACCGTTTGGTCGGGACGTTGATCATCGCTTCTATAGTTTCACTGGCTTATGCTTTTATTATTTGGCTGGGGCTGATATATTTCAATGATACCGGTCTTTCTGAGAGAACCCTCAAGACCATTTTTGATGTTCAGGATGAGATATTTTATTCTATCTTCCTGCATATTTTGATTTTCTATTTGACGGCTTTTATTACAGGCTATTTAGCCGGACGATTACGGCAACAGGATCGACGGTTGGCTGATGCCTCGACCGCTTTGCGAAAAGCCAGACTTGAGACTGATGACATTCTGCGACACCTGAACTCCGGCCTGCTTACCATAGACGCTCAAGGACTAATTATATTCTTCAATCGAGCGGCTGAGGATATTCTCGGATATCGAGAAGAATTAGTACATGGGTTGCCTTGTGTCGAGGTTTTTGCCGAACGGATGCCGAATTTTGCGAGAAGTTTGATGAATGGAATTCAGTTTCATGTCCCTCAGATGCGACAGGAAATCGAGATTACTGATGGGGCGGGCAACAGAGTTCCGCTTGGGTTGTCTATATCACACCTTACTGAGGAAAACAAAAAACTGCGCGGAATTATTGCAATTTTCTCTGACCTTACTGAAGCTAAGCAA
>QNAG01000264.1 GCA_003641415.1 Candidatus Zixiibacteriota bacterium
TAACAATCAGGTGATGGCGTAAAAAGGTAAGACCTACCTATCAAACAGTCTGCCAGGGTCTCGGGCTCAATAAGAAGCCGTAGACCTGATGAGACCGATAGGTGCGAATTCCATCAGGGCCAGGGGTTTAGACAACCTCATATGAAGGCCGGATATATGGAAGCAACCTTTTCTCTTGAATCAGGGTTTTTGTCTTGCAATACGGGGCGGACCATATATGGCCCCGCTTTCTTGCAGGCCGAACCCGTTGCTTCGGCACGAACGGTCCATCGGTAAAGTAGTAGGTAGCTTTCAGCCTTCCGTTGAACTGCTGCATTTCATGCCGAATAGTTTCGACGGTGGGGAGGTTGCCATCTGGTGGAAAAGGCTCCTGAACACCGGTGTATTCGTGTTGGCAGCGGTTATCCGGATCGTCGTCCCTGGTTTCCTACTTCTGGTCGAGTGACTTAATCAGATCGATCTCCAATCTGGATTGTTCCTCGTCAAATTCCAATAAAAGGTCAATTAAATCACTTGCTGCAGGGGAGAGTGATAGCCCTTTTCTTTTGACTATATCGTAGTCTGTTCTCAGCTCTGGAACGCGAAAGGGCAAAGCTACAAAAATGCCAGCTTCCAATTTGGTTGCTAAAGTACCGTATGTCCCAATGCCAATCGATTCGCTATTCGATATCGTGGTTTTCATCGTTGCCAGATCGTTGCAGGTAATATTCTGCAGTTTTCTCGTTGGTGCGCTTTCATCTCTGTCAGGGAAAAAGAAACTATTGATTGCATTCAATAGTCGCTGCGGAAAGGCAGTGAAAACCAGAGGGAATAGCGACAGATCAGCTGCTGTCAAATTGCTCTTTTTCAATAAGGGATGACCATACCTGCAAAAAAAGAATCCGGCGTGACGGTTCAGGTGGATTAACTCATAGTCACGGGAAACATCCAATTGACTGGTTTCCACAAGAATGAAATCCATATCTTCCTTCACCAATCGGTACGGTAATTTTCTCCAGTCGTCTACGCTAATTTCTATGTCGATGCCTGGGTAACGCTTGCTAAACAAGCCGACGGTATGAGCCAAAAGTGCATTTGCAGGGTAGGGTCCTGTGCCGATGCTGATAGAACCTTCCAAAAGTCCCTGGTGGCGCCTGATCTCCTCCTGCATGTTTCGAGAAGAAGAAATAACGAACCGGGCGTACTTGAGTATAATCTTGCCTGCCTGCGTGGGCAGAGTCGTTTTCGGCAGGCGGTCAAACAGACGTTCTCCGATTTTTTCTTCCAGCAGCTGGATATTGCGGCTTAAGGTTGGCTGAGTGATATTGAGTGCTTTCGCCGCCCGCGCAAAATTTCGGTGCTTGTCCAGCATCACTGCGTTTCGAAGTAATCGCGTCTCTATCATACGCTTAGCGTATCAGACCTACGCGAACAATTCATTGGGCGTAAGTTACAGGCCAGAAAGTGCGGCCGTATTTCACGCTATTCTGAGCGAACCTCTCAATTCGACCGGTGTTCATGTCATCGATTTGCCGGTCGACTATTCACTCAATCATTCAATATTGAATGTGCTGATAAGAGAAGCCACCTGTACTGTGTAGGAGGCTGGATGTAATTCTGTTCAGATAAGCGGCCCATTGAATAGTAAGCACGGGTTCGGAGCCCGCTCGCTGGGCCCGCCGCACTGATTCGCTTCGCGAATCAGTGAACCTTTCATTTCGTTTCCAACCATCCCGCCCGTTTTCTCCACACAACGGTGGGAGGATTCAAAATATTGTCATTTCCTTTGGTTGATTGCGATGATCCACTGATACGCCGGACGTATCAATGCGATACGGTTAATTCATTGGACGTAAAACGCGGGCCTGTATAGATTGCGCGGATTCAATGCTTGTAATCTGACTTAGAGAGAGACTATGACCAAGAAATTGCTCAAAAGCGCGTCAGCAGTAACAGTGCTGCTAGCTTTAATTATCGCTCCTACTTTCGCGGCAGACAAACCAAACGTCCTTGTCATTTGGGGCGATGATATCGGGTACTTCAATTCGAGTGCTTATAACCTCGGTATGATGGGATACAAAACACCAAATATCGACAGTATTGCCGAGGAAGGTGCGCTGTTCACAGATATGTATGCACAGAACTCTTGTACAGCTGGGCGTTCTTCATTCATCCTGGGTCAGCATCCATTTCGAACCGGCCTGTTAACAATTGGTATGCCAGGTTCAGAGCATGGTATTCCCGACTGGGCGCCAACCATTGGCGACCTGCTTACAGACCAGGGATATGCGACAGGTCATTTTGGCAAAAACCACCTGGGTGACCGGGATAAACACCTGCCAACGGCACACGGATTTGATGAATTCTTTGGAAATCTTTACCACCTAAATGCGGAGGAAGAGCCAGAAACATATTACTACCCAAAAGATCCGGAATTCCACAAAAAGTTTGCTCCTCGAGGTGTCATCCGCTCAACGCGAGACGGAAAGATCGAAGATACTGGTTCGTTGACAAGGAAAAGAATGGAAGATATCGATTATGAGTTTGGCGCTGCAGCAAAGGACTTTATGGCGCGTTCGGTTGAAGAAGATAAACCTTTCTTTGTTTGGCTAAACTTTACACGGACCCATGTTTGGACACGACAAAGAGAGGAGTATCGAGGAATTACGGGGATAGGCCTCTATGCGGATGCTATGAGAGAGATCGACGATATGGTGGGCGATATGCAAGACCACCTAAAGAAACTGGGTGTAGATGAAAATACCATCGTTATCTTCTCTTCGGACAATGGGGCGGAGAAGTTTACTTTTCCTGACGGTGGCGCGACACCATTTCACGGAGAAAAGGGTACAACCTGGGAAGGTGGCATGAGAGTGCCACAGTTAGTGAAGTGGCCCGGTACTATTAAGCCAGGCACAGTTTATAACGATACTATGAGCCAAGAAGACTGGTTGCCAACGATACTAGCGGCCGCCGGAGTGAATGATGTCAAAGAAAAACTCGCTTCTAAAAATGGTTTAAAAGCCAACGGCAAAAACTTTAGAGTTCATCTCGACGGCTATAACTTCAAACCATACTTCGAGGGTAAAGAAAAGAAAGGCCCTCGTAGAGAAATCATGTACTTCGGAGCCAACGGTTTACTCAATGCTATTCGTGTAGATGACTGGAAGATAGCGTTTGCTAGCGAAGAAGGTCCAATGCCAAAAGCCTATCGTAAAGTCGGGGCATGGCCTATATTTACAAACCTCAGGGCGGATCCCTTTGAGAGTGCTCAAAGAGAATCAGACATGTATGTCAGATGGATGGCTGACAATATGTGGCTGATGGTGCCCGCACAAGTATTTGTAAAAGGTTTCATGATGTCCATTAAAGATTATCCTTTCCAGGCGGGAAGTTCATTGAGCGTAGGAAATATTGGATACGACACGCTAAGAATGAATAAAGCCAAAGGTGATCTCCAACGGCTTCTTGACATATCCGTTCAAAATTAAGGGGTATTTGTTATGACGATGTCCAGATTAAACAAATCCCTGCTTACAATTGTGACGGTTGTTGTAGTCAATCACCCGGTTTTTGCGCAAGAAAGCGCAGAAGATCTGGCCAAGCAATTGACCAACCCGGTTGCTGCGTTAATTAGTGTGCCTTTCCAGTTCAACTATGATGGAAACCTGGGGACAGGCGATACCGGTGATCGTGTTCTGTTGAATATCCAGCCGGTAGTCCCGATCACGTTGAATGATGAATGGAATATCATTTCAAGAACGATCCTTCCGGTGATCTGGCAAGACGATGTCTCCGGTGACGGGAATAGTGTA
>QNAG01000265.1 GCA_003641415.1 Candidatus Zixiibacteriota bacterium
AGATTTCGTTAAAAAAGAATGAGCCAAAATGGATGCTTGAGAAGAGATTGGCTGGACTGGTTGAGTTTGAGAAATTGCAATTGTCAAAATGGGGAGCTAATTTATCGGGAATTAAATGGAGAGACCTTGTTTATTATGTAGAGCCAAGAGTTAGGGATAAAGTGAGTTGGGAGGATTTGCCGGATGATTTGAAAAAAACTTTTGATGCGTTGGGAGTGCCAGAGGCTGAGAAAAAATGGTTGGCTGGAGTAGAAATGCAAGTAGATAGTGAAAAAATGTATTCTAGTCTTAAGAAGCATTGGGAAAAGTTGGGAGTGGTGTTTTTATCAATGGATGAGGGATTGAAACAATATCCTGAAATAGTGAGGGAGTATTTTGGGAGTATTATCCCTGTGGGAAGTAATAAGTTGTCTGCGCTTAATGTTGCGGTGTGGAGTGGAGGATCTTTTGTTTATGTGCCGAAAGGAGTAGAAGTAAAATTACCGTTGCAGGCGTATTTTTATATGGAAACAGAAAGAATGGGGCAGTTTGAGAGAACGTTGATTGTGGTAGAGGAGGGTGCGCAAGTTCATTATATAGAGGGGTGTAGTGCGGTTGTTTTTGGTTCGCCTAGTTTGCATGCAGGAGTGGTGGAGGTGGTGGTTAAAAAGAATGCGAAGTGTAGATATACAACTGTGCAGAACTGGTATAAAAATGTTTATAATCTTGTGACGAAGAGAGCTGATGTGGGGGAGCGAGCGAGAATGGAGTGGGTGGATGCAAATATTGGGAGTCGAGTAACGATGAAATATCCAGCTTGTTTGTTAAAGGGTGAGGGAGCATCTGGTTCAATGTTATCGATTGCGGTAGCGGGGGGTGGGCAACAGTTGGATACTGGGGCGAAAATGTATCATTTGGCACCTAATACTACGAGTGAGATTATTAGTAAGTCGATTAGTAAGGACGGAGGGAGATCGAGTTATCGAGGGCTTGTGAGTATTGCTCCAAATGCTAAAGGGAGTAAGTCGAGGGTGGTTTGTGATGCGTTGATATTGGACTCTGAAAGTAGGAGTGATACATATCCGATGAATAGGGTGATGACGCAAGATGCGCAGTTGGAACATGAGGCGTATGCGAGCAAAATTAGTGAGGAGAAGACACAATATTTAATGAGTCGAGGGATGACGGAGGGGGAGGCTCATACTATGATTGTGAGAGGTTTTTTGGGAGAGGTGATGGATGAGTTGCCGATGGAGTATGCGGTGGAGTTGAATCGGTTGGTGAAGATGGAGATGGAGGGGAGTGTTGGGTAATGAGTAGTATATTTTGTTTTTCCAAGGTGTACCCGTACTCCCCAAACGCCGTGACCAGCGATATTTTCTTGCTAGAAAATTCGCTTGCTACCTCGGATCGTCATCCTGCGGTGGCTCAGCAACTTGGTGAGCACGGGTTACACCTTGTGGACAAAATATGAAAACAATAAAACAATACAACCAACCAGGAGGATATAGGGAGTTGATTAAACTTGGTAAGGTTGGTGCAAATAGAGAGTGGGTGGGGGTGGTGAGGGCGGAGGAAAAGGGAGATTATAAATTAAATATTGTGGTGGAGCATAAGGAGAGTGAGACTAGGAGTCAAGTGGTGGTGAGGGCTATAGCTAAGAATGGGGCGAGAGTAAGTTTAAGTGGGATGATTAAAATCCCAAAAGGAGTGAAAGAAATAGATAGTCAGTTGGAATTGCGAATATTATTATTGGATGACAAGTCTAGTGGGATGGTTGATCCTCAGTTGGAGATTGAGTCAGATGAGGTTAGAGTGGGACATAGTGCGAGTGTGTCAAAAATTAATGAGAATCAGGTACGGTATTTGATGAGTCGGGGAATATCGAAAACAGAGGCAGAGAGTGAGATTATGGAGGGATGGTTGAGTGATATAATGATTTAAATCATTATATCACTGGGGAGAATGGTAAAATGGTGGCATGTTTGAGCCAGAGGAAATAAGAAAAGACTTTCCAATTTTGCAACGTAAAATCGGTGGTAAGGAAATAGTTTATTTGGATAGTGGGGCGACTTCGCAGAAGCCAAAACAAGTGATCGAGGCAATTAGTAAATATTACGAAACTAATAATGCAAACGTACATCGAGGTGCGCATACGCTGGGGGATGAGAGTACTCAGTTGTTAGAGGAGGCACGAGAAACTATTGCTAAATGGATAGGTGGAAAATCAGAAGAAGTGATTTTTGTGCGTAATACGACAGAGGCGATTAATTTGGTGGCGTATGGGTGGGGATTGGATAATCTGAAGAAGGATGATGTAATCCTGACGACAGAGATGGAGCATCACAGCAATATCGTGCCGTGGCAAGAAGTAGCGAGGCGAACTGGGGCGAAGGTGGAAATGGTTAAGGTGACTTCAGAGGGATTACTAGATCAAGATAACTATAAGGATAAGTTGAAACTAAAGCCAAAATTGGTGGCGATGGTGCAAGTAAGTAATGCATTGGGGACGATTAATCCAATAGTAGAGATGACTAAGCAGGCGCATAAGATTGGAGCACTGGTGCTGGTTGATGGGGCGCAAGCTGTGCCACATATGAAAGTTGATGTGCAAAAAATTGGGTGTGACTGGTATGCATTTTCTGGACATAAGATGTTGGGTCCGATGGGGATCGGAGTGTTATGGGGTAAAAAGGAAATTTTGAATAAAATGTCGCCGTTTTTGACTGGAGGAGGAATGATTAGTGAGGTGTATGTAGATCATTCGACTTGGACGGAGTTGCCAGAGAAGTTTGAGGCGGGAACTCCAAATGTGGCGGGAGCGGTGGGATTAGTGAGTGCAATAGAGTATTTGGATAGATTAGGAATTGAGAATGTGCGAGAGCATGATAAATGGCTTACGGTTTACGGCTTACAGCTAATAGCGGGAGTAGAGGGGGTGGAGATTTTGGGGCCGAGAGATGCAGAGTTGAGGAGTGGGTCGATTAGTTTTACTTATACTGGAGTGCACGCACATGATGTGGCGACGGTTTTGGATTCTCAGGGAGTAATGGTGAGGTCAGGTTATCACTGTACTATGCCACTACATAATAAGTTGGGGGTGGTGGCGAGTGTGAGGGTGAGTTTTAACGTGTATACGACAAAAAATGATATTGATAGATTGGTGGAGGCACTTTTAGAAGTTAAGAAAATATTTGGAAAATAATTATGGATATTTACAAAGAGGAAGTGATGGATCATTCGGAGCATCCGAGGAATCAGGGATCTTTTGATAATGTTCTTATTAAAGATGGACAGGTAGGACAAATATTGGAGGGGCGAGATTCGAATGTAAGTTGTGGGGATATGGTGCAGTTTCAGTTACGAGTAGAGGATGGGAAAATAGTTGAGGTGAAATGGAAGGGGGTTGGATGTGCGATTGCGACGGCGAGTGCGAGTAAGCTGTCGGAGTACCTAAAGGGCCAGGCCCTTGAGGATGTGAGGGAGATGAGTGAGGAGGAGATGGTTGAGAAGGGGATTGGGTTTTCGGTTAATCCTGGGAGGGAAAAGTGCTTGATGTTGCCGGTGAAGGTGGTGAGGAAGATTTTGGAAAGTTGAGGTTGGGGAGACGGTCGAGGGAGTTGGGATTGGCGAAATTACCATTAGCATATTTATATGAGGCAACGACTCCAATCATGGCGGCGTTGTCAGTAATTAGTTTTTTAGTATATGGAATGTGGGTGGGAATACCATACTCACGAGCTGTTTTGCGGGCAAGGGTGCGTAGTGGAACGTTGCTGACAACTCCACCACCTAATAGGATCAT
>QNAG01000266.1 GCA_003641415.1 Candidatus Zixiibacteriota bacterium
TGATCTACTATTTTCTGAGCATAATTGCCTCCTTATTGGAATTGTGTTGGACCCCGGATCAACTGGGCAGAACTCTAGCAGTCGGTACGGTCGAGTGCGGGTCTCACATGGTAATTTTCAGAGCTCCCCAGGAATCCTTGCGAAACATGCCCCACCCTTCATGACGTCTTTTCAGCAACCACCAGAAAAAGGTGGTAAAGGTGGAAAGAGGGTAAATCACCAGGATCTCCACCTTTTTTTCTCACCTTGGGTAAAATGTCAGTGCAGGACACCGGTAATTTGCCTCATTGCGGCGCCCTGCACACTCTTTGATCAAGACTCCAGTGGTATCACCCTAACGACCTGCCATGCTGTACGCCCGTCAGCTTCAGCCCTCCGGAATTCAAGACCATTGACAATTCTATTGGCATTTTTCTTCAGCACCCAGCCAAACTTTGAGTTGTTGATTTCACCACGCTCCTCAATTGGAAATTCACGCATTGCATCATATAAGTCAGGTTGAGCGTACTTCACTCTATCTACAGCTTTGCGCACCGTTGTTGGTACTGAACCAAAAACTTCAAACCATGTAGTCAACAATCCATTAAGGATATCTCTGTCAGGGTCGTGGGTAACTTGCTCTATCAGGACTCTGGCAGGGTCAGGAAGGCCCAACCAGATCAGTGGGTGGCGACAATACTCAGACCATTGACCATCATAGGATGCGATACTATCAACATTGGCAACAGGCATACCTGCCTCACGCCAAGCTTGAATAATTGTAATAACCGCCATTACATATGCTCCCCGGTTCGCCCTGACCTCCGCAACAGGATTCCCACGATAGACCCGTGTTGCAGGAGTCTCAACGCGAGGATCAAGGTGAATGGTGACAACCCTGCGTGACAGATCGCGTGTTGGGCCAACATTATTGCCTGAACCTAAAATCAACGATCGAGTCGACACCGTAGCGGTTTTGCTATAACCCAAAATTCGTTCAGTAATCTTCTCAGAAGTGAACATCCGCTTAATCACACCATGAGGGAGCCAATCACCATCCATATCATCGTACTCGATGCAGGCAGGATTTCTCATAAGTAGTGCCAAAGTCACTTTTGTTGCCTCTTCCGAGGACTTTGGGTAGCTGATTTTCTCGGAAAAACCAGGTCCAGAGAATGCTGTAATCAATTCACACAAATAACTTTTCCCGCTTGCGATCACGCTGGCATGAATGTGATAGCCTGGGGCGACATTCAGTGACACCCTAACCGCCGCAGTGAATATTGCCGAGACCGCTGCAGCCTCATCAATGGGATTGACAAAGCTAAACTCACCCAACAACTGCCGCAAAATAACCAGGGCTTCCTTTGCTGCCTCAATAGTTGTCTTACCGAGTGGAAACTCCTTCGGATTGAATACTCCAAAGCGCTTTGATATACCGTCGTAGCCAGGTTCGAGAACAAGTTCACCGCCAATATCACGGAAATAGGGTTGCCGTGCTACGCCAGATAGTGGCAAAAGAAAACGAAAAACTTTCGAGTCAAAAAGAACCGAGGTATGTCGGGGTGGAGGATCACTCGGGCCCCATTCTCCTGAACGTTTGTCAAATTTCACCCAACTCGCAACAACGGATAACTCTCGTGTCAGAGTTGAGATGTTAGTCGGGACGATTGCTGGATCTCCAGTGATAGGATCGGATGAAATAGAGACAATAAGGCCGCCTGACTGGTAGTATTTCCCACCAATTGCAAGCTGTTCCTCGGCAGCATCGACAACATGGTGCAGATCCCCTGGCACAACCTTGATGAGAGGTTTATGCGTTGTTTGAGCTTCTTCGATATCTAGAAAATCAAGCAATTCCCTGATGTGATACTGCTCGCGGTGCGAATGTTGGCAACAAAAACCACCAGTGCTTAATCTCTCATCTGGCTCAAAGTATGCGGCACCTGTATCTAATGCATCCGTGTGTTCATGCACCCAAGGGCAGCTGATATCATGCTTACCGGAACCTAAAGGGGTCTTGTAAAGACCGCGTTTTTTGAGTTCAGTGATGACACAATTTTCAGGAATTCCCGGAGAGGACGTATGTTCTTGACTTTGGTTGCTGAATACCTCAGGTGTTCGCTCTTGCACGCGCGACAAATTCAGTTTGAAAAGATCAGCCAACTGCTCCATGGTGTACCGTTGTTCTGGATTCCATTCGACTAATCGACATTGGAAGGACTCTCCATCAACCTCGTATTTGAGCTTCCCGTTGATAGCATTCGGAAGTCGAGCCCACCGGCTCACGCCACCAGCCCCTTTATCAGAGAGCCCGGCATCAATCACTGCCTTGATAAGCCGTTCAGCCTCACTTATGTCTGTAATCGGTTCAGCCAACACAAAACCGACTTGGTAATTACCGGGGCTGGTTTCAATAATCCATGTTGGCTCAATATCTGGAAGTTTTTCCAGAGGAATTTTAGTGCCAACGTCATCCAAAATGATAAAATGGTAGGCAGCAAAGTTCTCTTTCTTGACATTAAAATCACCATTCTCTGCGAGAGAGAATGACGCGCAGCTCAAATAATTGTTCGTGCTAGATTTGATCAGCGAAGACTCGTCATAATTTATCGCCGACCAACCTCCTATTTCGGGATTCCCCTCCTTCACACAAAGAGCCGGATAAGCTCCACTGGGAGATTTCACCACCGCATCGATAAAATCTTTGTTAGTGACTTGTTTGAAATCACCAACGTCTGTTCTTTCGTACCGTTCTCTTTTCATACGCGTTTCCTTTCAAAAGAATGTTTCTTGGTTACGCGTATACTATGCTGATATTACTAATTAATTACACAAGACTGTTGGTTACTATACGAATCAATAGATGCTTATGACCTGATATATATTGACTTTTATTGATTTACAAGAACGGATTGTGTTTGATTATTCAGCTTTTTATGCTATTTTTTTTTCATGGAAGCTATAAAAAACAAAAAAATGAAGTCAGGCCAGATACTTGATAAAAGAAAAAAAATAATTGAGCTTTATAAAAAGAAGATGCCCGTAATGAAGATTGTCGAGAAGAGCGGCCTGAGTTGGCCAGCCGTAAACACTGCCATCAAATTATATGTAGCTGGGGGAATGGATGCTCTTCCACCAAAGATGGGAAAAACACAAGGCTCAGGAAGAATTCTCAGTCCAGAACAAGAAGATGAGATCAAAAATATTCTTTACACCATGAAACCTCAAGAAATTGGAATCATCTATTTTGAAGGAACTTACACCAGAGCACCAAAAGAAGATGAACTTATAAATGAGATTTCAGAAAACTTGATGAATAACCTTCCCACCAAAGAACTGTGGGCAACGATGCGGAAGAAGCTCCATGGAGACTATCCTCAAGCCCTATGGTGCCGGGACTCGGTCAAAGAGCTTATAACGCTAAAAAGTGGTAAGGAATTATCACCACGAGGGGTGAGTAAATACCTCCTTCGTTGGGGATTTCCGAAGACAAAACAGAACCAACGACCGATTGCTAGATGTAGTCAAGAAATTCAGTGGTGGCTAAATGACAAACCCTTGAGCGATGAGAGTTCAAAAATATATTGGCTGTACAGGGAAAGACTCAAGACAGAAACAAAGCGATCTATAATTTCTGCTACTGACAATCATCGGAAAGTATTATGGACAGTCATCCAGGGCAATTTTTCACAAAAGAAACAGATCGAATTTCTACATGCCCTGGCCCGCCAATCACGACAACGTATCACCGTGATCAGAAACGATTACAAGCACTATACTAAAAAATCA
>QNAG01000267.1 GCA_003641415.1 Candidatus Zixiibacteriota bacterium
CCGTCGTTGATATTGTGGTCCTGCCAATTATCCACAAATGATGACCATTTACCAATGGATGCGGAACCGTAAGCAATATAGAAATAACCGCTCTCGGCGCCGTAGCCACAAGTTCCTCCCCAACTCGTGCCCCAGCTATTTTTAACAATCCACGCTCCCTGTCCCCCAGCATGAGAAAGAGTATCATCCCAGCCTACAATCAAAACAGCGTGGTTATTAGCGTATGAACCCGTATAATAAAGCACATAGGAACCATCGTAGTAACCATACTCGTTCTGCCAGGCCGTATCCTCACTGCTGCCGGCATAAAGCGAAGTATAAACAGGACCATTTTCATAGATATAGCTCTTTAGAATACTTGCATCAGGGAGAGCGTTAGCAGAAATAATCTTCCAATCCAGGACAGTTTTGATATATGAACAGGATGTCTCACAGGTTGTATCCGAAGCAATATAAGGATTGCATGATTCGAGCGCTGAACCATCAAGTGATAGAACAGTAGTTACCATCTCAAAATTTCCACCATTACAGTTAGGGTCTGTGTAGTAGCATTCCTTTACGCTGTTCTCAGAGAAATCGTAAGTTTCACCGGAATCGATAAGCACCCGCGATTCCAGGTTAGCCATAGATGCAAATGAATAACAAGCCCCACATGAGCTCTGATTTTTTACCGGTGTCACTTTGCCAAGGGTGCGCCAATCAAATCTGATCGGCAACTGGCTGGGGCTGGCTGCAAACCTGTCAGCAGATTTTGCGGGCGCAACCGCAAGATGGGAGAGATCGACCCTGGGAGGGATGAAGCCACAGCCATCTGGCAACTCAGTTGAATCCGTAGGCATCAGTGGCGCCATCTCGGGAATTTGGGCAGCACCTAAAGAGAAAGTAAATAGTACGAGAATAACTAAGCCTGTATTTATCAATATATTATGTAAGCGTGACATATAATCCTCACAGATGATGGTTGCCATTTTATTTATTGATACCGTTTTTCGTCATGGGGAGAGGTTTCTTTAGAAGTCGCCGCTCTTTGACTGAAAATGGCTGCAAGAATTAGCTATTATGTACGATAAAAGGACAGAGTCTGTCCAAAACGATCGAAAGCTCTTTACCTATTGTGCAAGCATGTTTCCCAGAATCACCAGCAGTTGGGCAATCAGGATTTTACCTACCATAGCGATTGGATATGTAGTGGCGTAAGAAACGTAGGTATCCTCTGATTTCGACATTTCATAGGCGCGAGCTAATGTTGCCGGTTGAGTTTGCATCCCGCTGGTAGCGCCTATGCATTCCACCACTGTCCCCTTACCCCAGAGACGCAGTAGCAGTAAAGCAAGTCCGGTTGTTACGGTGGTAGTAATAAGTCCCAGGATAAAAAGTTGCCCCCCGTCACCAGCAAAGGCTTCGAAGAATCGTCCCCCCGCCATCACGCCCACGGCGGCAAGGAAGAACAGCAGACCGATATGACGCAGCGCGTTATTGGATTCTGAAGGCAGCGCCCATACCAGTGGTCCGGTACGACCGAGCTTACCCAGAATCAATCCTGCTACCAGTGGTCCACCGGCGAATCCAAGAGAAACGGAAGTGCCGCCGGGAATAGGAATTGGTATCATGCCAAGCAGAACACCCGCCGAGATACCGAGAGTCAGCGCTGTGTAATCAAGTTCCGATATCCCTCGCTCGGAATCTCCGAAAAACGCTGTTACTTCTTTAGCTCTGTCACTGGGCATAATAACGCGAACCCTATCACCCATCTGAATAACTGTATCATGATCAGGAACAAAATCAAAATCAACTCGTCTTAGACGCGTGATTTGAGCGTTAAAGCGACGATCAAGCTCCAGCTTTCTTATCGAGCGCCCGGCTACTTTTTTATGTGACACCAGAATACGCCGTATCACTATCTTTCCACTAATCTCTTCGATATGTTCAGTAGACCTTGCTCCGAAATAGTTCTCAGCCTCCTGAATCTTTGCTTCAGCGCCTATAGTAGTTATCACATCCCCCTCGTGGAGAACAGAGTATTTCGTAGGCACCTCGATTGTGTCACCGTGACGTTGGCGTGAGATAATCAAACCTGTCTTTTCCTGGACTCGCAATTGGCCTATTGGCTTGTCAAACAATTCGGGATTGCGGATCTCGAAATTGGCTGAGACCAAGCTTGTCTGTTTTCTGGAACGTACTTCAGCGTCTGCCTGTTCCAACTCAAGGGGTTTTCGCAATATCCAGGCGAACACTTGGAAAGCCAGCAACCCCCCAATGATGCCAAAGGGGTATGTCATCGAATAGCCTACTGCCGGATCACTTGGGTCCCCAATACCGGTATTATGCACGAGCTCAGTTACCGCAGCCAGAGCTGGTGTGTTCGTCAATCCCCCACAGAAAACTCCAGCGATTTGTTCTGGGTGAAGATTCATCCATTTCCCTGCCAGAAAAGTAGCCAATGCTCCGCATGTCAATGCACACACGATGGCTGTGTTGAAACGCAGACCACGACTCTTTAAGGCTGAAAAGAAACCCGAACCACTGGTCAGCCCAACTGTGTAGACAAAAAGAATCAGCCCCACCTGCATTACCTGGTGGGCGATTGAAAGAGATATCTGCCCCTCAGCACGCCAGCCGCCAAACAACAAACCGACAAAAAGAACACCGGCCACGCCCAGCTTGAAACCATGGATGCGAATTTGCCCTATCATGAACCCGACGCCGATTACCAGAAAAAGCAGAAGTGGCTCACTGAGCCCGATAATTTCTCGCAGGGTTTCCACTATAAAGCGCTCTACAATTAACCAATACGCGGCAACCCCAACCCCTTAGAAGGAAAGGGGCTTTGCCTTATGATAATCTCACTGTCAGTGGAAGCTTAATGCACACTCACTTCCTTGTTGCGTGTTTTCTCCACCACAGTTGGTTTTGTGATAATATCGCCAATCCATCGCATCATCTGCAAACTAAAATTATCAACCAAGTTTTGATGATACGGCAAAATTCTTATAGAATAACCAAACAGGCCGCTCTCATCACAGGCTATATAGCCCTCGTATGTATAACGACCTTCCGACGATTCACCAACACACTTTACATTTTCTATTACGGGTTCCATGATGTTCTGATCAACATCCGTTGGTCCGCTGAAAATTTGTACTCGAACATCTTCAGGTTTTAGAGCTCCAAGATAAACTTCAATCTCAACTTTAAGGGCAACTCCAACTTCGGCATTCACGTTTAGCAAACGAGCTTGTTCGATTTGCACCTGATCCCAGTGATTCTTGATATGATGTTTCCACTGTACCAGTTCCTTTGTTCGGGAGAATTCTTCAGAAGACAGCATTTCCCAATTTTGGTGCGCTTTCATATAAAACCTCTCAGCGTACTCACGTACCATCCGGTTTGTACTGAAAGCTGGCCCAAGTTTCATCATTGAACTTTTCATCATGGAAATCCAGCCATGAGGGGGAATGTCGCCGCCATTGCGGTCGTAGAATAATGGGATTACTTCATTTTCCAAGACATCATAAAGTCCTTTGCTCTCGACCTCATCCTGGTAAAAGGGGTCATCATAATCTTCACCAGCGCCAATAGACCAGCCGGTATCGGTATCGTATCCTTCACACCACCAACCGTCCAGTATACTTAAGTTAAGCCCGCCGTTGGGTATCACTTTCATACCGCTGGTGCCGCTGGCTTCCATAGGTCTTTTGGGAGTATTCATCCATATGTCAACTCCCTCGACAAGGTATCGAGCGACATTGA
>QNAG01000268.1 GCA_003641415.1 Candidatus Zixiibacteriota bacterium
TAACCTCCTGCGTTTTCTTCCTTATTCTTAACCCGAGTACTTCAGTGTAGAACCGTACCGCCTTTTCAAGGGAACGAACGGGAAGTTTGGGGCCAAAGCTGAGACTTCGTTGAAGTTGCGTAGCACCATTGCGACTTTTCCTCGGCTCCCTACCCGCTTCCGTCAGAAAAGCTCCCTTTTTTATTTTGGAGAAATAGAGAGTTTGTCCGTCATCGCAGGCGACTTTTCGAAAAACGACCTTGAACTTACCGCTTTTCCCTATGATTTCGTTTCCAGACAGAATCTGGCCATATCTTCCATCGGGCATATCGACTAAATCACCAGGTTTCTTTTCTAAGAGCATATCCATAAACCTGCTGAGACGTGCCCGGATACCATTAACTGGAATCTCGGCTGATTTGGGGGCCATATTCTTCTTCACTAGAGCAGTGGCTATTTCCGCAAGGTACTTCGAATCCTGAACGGTATTCTTTAATGAGGATAGCCACTCCGAACCACTGAACGTTCCTAATAGTCCTCCGGTCATGGAAGCTATAGTATCAGTATCAGCACCAATGGCATAAGCAGCTTTGGTCAGCCCATGTATAGGGTCAGGTGCATAGCGGGATGCCAGGAAAACAGCTGAAGCTGTCGCAACGGTTCCCGCCCCACTGATTTTCTTGTCAAAACAGTGAAGGGCTCTAAGGGCATCGTCATCGATGCTCATAGCCCCTTTTGACAACTCCTTGCGGCAAGTCTCCAATAGACTGGTCATTTCATCAACTGTTGCCTTCCAAAGCTTCTCATAGGTCGAGACCCGCAGATTGGCAGCTTTCAGCCATTCGTAGTACGCGCTCCCTACCTCAGGCAAAGAGGCCCATTTGATAGAGTTGTCCAATAGATCTTCAACAACTTCCCCAAATTTCAGAGATCCCGTCCGGCGAATCGCCCCCCAGAGCGCATAACCGTATGCCAATGCTCCCACCAGAGCACGTGGATGCCCATGAGTTGCTATCCCATCAAGCAGGATGTTCTTTGCCACACAAGCAAAATTCTCAACATTGGCGTCAAAAATAACGTGTGGGAGAACTCGCATTGCAACACCGTTGCCACCGGCATCGAAATACCGCTTGACGTCTTTCGTCGTCCTTTCGCGCGACCAAGGGGGGACACCGTCTGTCCAAGCATCGACAGACCTTTTTGTTGCCCCGCCGCCGCCTCTCTCATAAAGACTCCAAAAAGGAAGCTCGATTCGGCAAAAGTAGTCCCACCATTGATTGCCGCGAAGCAATGATCTAGCAAGACACAGGATCAACTGTGTATCGTCACTATAATTACCGGCTTCGATTACCTCCTCGTGTGGGTAGTAGCGCCCGCCGGAGCGCCGTGTCCATCTCGTGAATTCCTGAAGTGAAGCTTGAGACTGACGGTCCCTAAAGCTCGAACGCCCCACTCTTTCATTTGGCCACCCTAGAGCATCTCCACAGGCAGCCCCTAGTATGGCTCCTATCGCGTTATCTATTAATCTGTGTGGTCTATCGGCCATGTTGACCTCCATTATCGAAAACGACCTCGGTTAAACGGTTCCCACGTTGGATGGTCATGGCCAATCTCCTCCTCCTGTAGAAATCGGGAACCACGAGGATCTCTTTATCGATGCTTAACCCCTGAAGCCTAGCCCTGCATATCTCACGTTTAGCCTGTTCCTCACTTTCAACGGCAATTCCTATGATGGCATCAAGGGGAATCGGATCTTGAATGAGCACTTCCGCTTGTATGTTTGTTGGCACACATGGCAAATGCCTTTGAGGGCGAGTGAATTTAACTCCTGGAACCTCCACGGCAAAGAGTGAAATGAATGCATCATAGCCCTCACCAATATAATCCCCCCTGGCAGTCGCCGCATTGCACGGACAGAACTTAGTTCCTGGTGTCCAAAGGAAATCCGGCTTGATCAACAATACAACCCAGTCCTTGAATAAATGATCTTGCTCACGGACTATTGCAAAGTAATAGACGTTGGGATACTCAATCGAACAGCACACCAAATGCTCACATCCGTCCCATCGGTCTGGATCTGTAGGATTGTAGGGTAAGTCGTTGGACTCAAGTCGCCGTCTTGACAAGATTCCAACACAATCACCAAGTATATGGGCGAGATTTCGTGATTGAGTAAAATGACATAATCGCGTAATCCCGCGGCGATTACACTCACGGCGAATCCGCATCATGGCGTAACCCTCCTATAAAGTGAGGGTTCGGCCGGAAGTAGTTGCGTGATTGTGCCGGTGTGTAATAAGAGCAGGTCCGTCCTAGCTCTTGTGATTGCGACGTAAAGAAGACGGCCATCGTGAGTTAGCGCATCTTCTTCACCGTAGCAAGCGATATGATCGGGATCTAGAAGATTCCCCTCTTCGAGAAATGGCAGGATTACTATATCGAACTCGAGCCCTTTTGCCGAATGATAAGTACCATAAAATATCCCAGGGCCGTCATTCCACAACCTCATATTGCGATGAAGTTGGATGGCAGAATGTGGTAGCTTTGAACTAATGGAATACTCTTGCGCCCGGTTTTTAAAGAGGATGGCAACACTTTTGGTCTTTGCAGAATCTGTGGCCACTCTGAGAGCAATGTCAATTTGTTGTTCGTGATTTGAGCACTCAACAACGGTTGGTAGTGGACCATCGGCGCGTGGTGAAGTTGGTTCGACTATATCAGCAATCCCCGAAAAATATGGCATGTTGGAGATTGCCAATCCAAGCCGGGCAATCTGTTTCGTATTTCTATAGTTCTCCTTGAATTCCCAGGTCTGAAGCACATTCAACCCAGCTGAGCGCCATGAGGTGCGGTGGCCGT
Source organism: Candidatus Zixiibacteriota bacterium (assembly GCA_003641415.1). Lineage (GTDB taxonomy): Bacteria > Zixibacteria > MSB-5A5 > GN15 > FEB-12 > B120-G9. The sequence goes on from QNAG01000268.1 coordinate 2,839, forward strand.
AAATCTGTTGCGCAACGTCTCCAAAAAAGGTAAGGGAACCATCATCTGGGATAGCGCACGCCAATGATCGGATCATCTCGGGAGAGAAATCTTGTCCCTCATCGATGATGATGTGGCGATAACGCCGCTCGCTGTCGTCTTGAAGTAACTCCTGCCGTACATGGTAGGCAATATCATCCCAATCATATAACTTCCCTTGCTGTTTTCGTAGGTCAAGGTACTCCTTGAGAATTTCGAACATCACGCCTCGAAGCTTGCGGGCAAGATTGGTGCCGACACGGCCAATGCGTTTAACAGCGATATATTCTTCTTCAGTGGTTATTCCGTGACTGAGGATCCAACTAATTTCGTCCACGAAGAAGTCGAGATGTCTATCGAAGAACTTAGATTTTTCGTACCGTTGGGAAACATTGTTAACGGCTCTACGAACAAGGATGCGTTTCAAATCGGGGTCACATATGGAGTTGTACCCCATTTTCCCTCTCGAGTTGAGATAGCCTCTAGCGAATTTATGGTAAGTTTCGATCACCACGTTGCGAAGATCGACCGGCTTGAGATGGTTCAGGTAAGTTACGAGAGCCTGATTGAATGTAAGAAGAAGGGCTCGCCCGGAGTGAGGCATGTCGGCAGCTGTAAGATAAGCAGCACGGTAAAGTGCCAAGGTTGTCTTCCCGCTTCCCGCAGTGCCTAAAACAGCGGAGTGGCCTGTGGCAGGCAGATAAAGAACTTCTCGCTGACGACCTATAGGTTTTGGAAGTCTTCTTAATGCCATTTTACAGGTTCTCCTAGGTTCGACCCTTCAACATGATTAGTTCATCATCAAGGCCGTGTCGCAGCACATCGAGCCGCCCGGAGACCGCGACCAGATGAGCCGCGGAAATAGGGCTCAGGCGGAACGGGAA
>QNAG01000269.1 GCA_003641415.1 Candidatus Zixiibacteriota bacterium
GGTTTGTGGGGTGTGCCATGGTCACTTTCACCCCGCTCTTTGGGTAGATTTATGTGGCTGTGGGGCGATGGGGGAATGAGGTTGTGTAAGGATGAAGGATGTGAAGGCGCGGATGCGGTGTGGAGAAAAAGATGGTAATATGAATATAAATGTCAGACAAGAGGTCAGTTCCAAATGATTCCTACAAAGTTTCAATTAGAAGTTCAAAAAAGGCTAAAAGAAGGTAAAAATATATTGCTAATAGCCCCAACCGGGTTAGGAAAGACTTTTGCAGTTACCAGTGATTTGCAGGATGAGTTCAACAAAACTGTCTATGCTGTGCCATTACGTTCGCTTGGAGGTGGCATTCGGTCTGCAATTTGTGAACTCAATAGAAACGGTGAACAAATTAAGGCAGTGCTCCATCATGGCGACTCTCAAGAAAGTACGCTTTTTAGTGAAGAAGTGGTTGTCACTACGTATGATCAGGTTGTTTGTGGCGTACCCGGTTTACCGCTGAGTTTGCCACTTAAGGCAGGACATGCGGTGGCGGGGGCATTATTAATGTCCCGTCTGATTTTAGATGAGGTTCATTTAGCTTGGAACATCTCCCCCAACGCGCTATCGATTCTGTTGGGGATTATCGACTTCCGCAACAAATTCGGTCTGCAAACGATTGTGTTCACTGCAACCCTGCCAAATGACGTTGCCGAGAGAATAGCAGAACGATTGAATATGGAGTTACTTATTGTGGGGGAAGGTGGTTCAGAGGGTGACGAAGGGCTTGAAATACGCGAGAAGAATCGAAAAGTAATGATTTCAACGTTGGAACTCAAAAAAAGCGGACGTGGCAATAAGGAACTTGATTATTCCCCCCTCTACGGAATGCTGGAACAAACGAACGGCAAGCGCATTTACTTTTCTAACACTGTAAAACACCTCCAAGACACTTATGATATGTTGATAGCAGCAGGCGTGGCAAAAGATAAAATTACTGTTCTCCATAACCGGATGCCCCGATCTTGGCGGAAAAAAGCAGAAGAAGAAACACATACAAGATTTGGAAAGAAGAGTGCAGACGGCGATTGGCTGCTGCTAACAAATCAGGTTGCAGAAGCTGGACTGGATATTTCTGCGGATTTAGTCATTTCCGATCCGGCGCCTGTAGATACTTTAGTCCAGCGGGCTGGGCGATGTGCCAGATGGTTCCGTGAAAAAGAGACCTGTGGGAAATTCAAGGTTATTAATGCACCCAAGACTGTAATTGAGGGGAGAAATGGGCTTGCGGTTCCTTATAGATCGGAATTGGTTTTAGCAGCTTTGGACTATCTGAAATCGAATCTCCAAGATCAATGTCTTACGTGGGATAAAGAACGTGAATGGGTTGATAAAACATGGGGCGGCGATGCCAAAAAAGCTAAAGAAGCTGTGGACAATTCACTCGATGAAATGACCTTTGCGTTAAATCTATTCGACCGTGCGGCTCAAGAACATAAACCTGGGGAAATCGCCAACGTTTTCAGAGAGATTTTATCCATTGAGGTTGCGGTTGAGAGTGGTGATAGAGTTAATTGGAGTGATTTGGCAGAACGGGATTTGCAAGCCATGTTAGATCAGGGCAAGCGTCCGGAGACTTCTTCCATATCGCTTGGTACCGCGTGGGGGTTGGTCAGAGCTTTAAATGGTGGCGTAGCGGTTATCCGATATGAGGACGGCGGGGTGCAAATATCCCCCACCGATTCTGTGCGGTTGGGCGATGTGTTAGTCCTTCCATCATCTGTAGCGTATCTGCACCCTGCCAAAGGATTGTGTATGGGGGATGGTTCAGACATTGAGGGAGCGATTTACAGTAGTGAATGGATTGACAAGAAAAAGAAGGAAGAACACAGCTACAACGAGACTGAAAGACGGCAAAAATTGATAGAACATACGCAGGGTGTTATGGACCGGACTTATTATAGGCTGGCTCAGAATGGTTCGTACCGTGGCACACTGGTCAAGATACTCAAATCGTTGGAACCCCAAAAAGATGCAGATCAACTGGCAGACGTTGTTGCACAGTTGGCAAGGGTTGCTGCAGCATTCCACGATATGGGCAAAGCCGACCAACGCTGGCAGGACAAAGCGCGTTCAATTGATCCGGATTGTTCTCATGAGTTGATTGGGCGAACCTTGACGACTGAAAAACGTATTGGAATACCTCATGCCCCGCCTTGCTACAATGCGATCGTTAAGACCTGTGAATTGCTTATTGGGTCACTGGGCTCTGCCGAGTATTTAGTTCGAACCATCGCGTTATCCGCTGCCCGCCACCATTCCAGCTTTTTAAATCCCGCAACTGTGGCTAAACGCTTCCAGCCACATGCAGACACGGCAGAGTTTGTTCAAACGGTACTGGAGTGCTTGGACGCACCATCAGAAGTTAGGGGTAGAGCAGAGGAGATAATAAAAGCCGCGATTGATAAGCCCGCTTCCGATAAAGTACCGTCAGTACTGCCAAACAATGATCTGTTTCCGATTTATGCCCTCGTTGGGCGGGCAATTATAATGGCAGATCGAGAGGATGCGGCAGGACGTGAGTTGGAAAAATGGAGGGCTACGTCATGAGTGCTTTTGATTGGTCTACTGCTACCACTGCGTTACACAATTTTGGTGGTGAGCCTACTACGCTTTACATCGAAAAAACGGGATTGCCATTCTATGATGCATTACGTCTGTATGGTGCAATTGATCTATATATTGGCTTGCGGGAAGACGTGACAATAGAAGACACTGGCATAAGGTGGAAAGTCACGGGTCGCAGGCGACCAAGGTTCATGGATGGCAGGGATGTAGCGTTTTTGAATAGGATCAAGGAACAATTTGGCGGAAGAAAAAATCCTAATTCTGAGGAATATTGCAAAAAAATGTACTCTTATCTTGTTAATGCAAAATCATTCCGTGATGAAAAACCATTTCCAGCAGATAAGGCATTTGTTAAATTGGATTCAACACTTCAGGCGGGAATCCGTGGGATTTCTGCGGCTAATTACGAAACGCTCCAGACCGGGCAGACATCAAAAAAAGAGTGTAAGGCGATGATACCACTCTCTGAAGGGTTGCTGGCATTTGCAGGAAAAAAACGTGCCGAAAACGTATCGAGAATATATTTTCTACCGGTTTTTGAAGGGCGTATCGATTTATCGAAGGTTGTTAGCCCTATTCGGATGCGCGGTTCTCCGAACGTACTTTGCACACAGGCGTTAATGCTTTTAGCACTCAAAACATCTCTGTTTGCAGAAGGTTACCAAGACCGTTTAACATCCGTTGTTTACAATACTGACTTCGGTTCACGAAATGCGTTTAATTTTTCTGGGATTATCAAGATCAGTTCAACTGCGATCGGAAAGATAAAATCAGCAGAGCTTGTGAGCCATACATATCAAACTTTCAGAGAGCTTATCAGGGATGCTTGGGATGGGCAGGGCAAACCTAACAAACTAACCTCTGCTGCGATAGGGATGGCTTACTGGCTCATGCAACCGGTAAGCAAACACCTCTCTTCGATGATTACTGCACAAGAACGTTTGTACAAAGACAAAGGTGCGAAATCTACTTTATTTTATATTCAAAATAAAAATCATGCAAATCATGTTAAGGAGATTTTCGAGATGACATACGCAAACTGGAATGGCGACCATGAAGCCGTGCGGAAGCTGGCAAGAGCGGTTGCGTCAGGTATCTACTGGGCGCGTGGTAGAGATGAACACGGCA
>QNAG01000270.1 GCA_003641415.1 Candidatus Zixiibacteriota bacterium
CTTGCAACCAAGCCAGGGCTGTCCCCCAGTAAAACTGCCCGGCATCATGATAAGCTTCTTCCAAATCCTGAGAGCGCGTCATAAAATGTTCGGGTTGAAACATTTCCACCCGCTGCTCTGAAGTAATGCGGATGGCTCTCTGAATAGGAAATGCATAACTGGTGACCGAAAACGCATAGTCACATTGTTGTAATTGGAGCAGTTCGAGCCCATGCTGGAGATCGTGTGACTGGACAAAAGGGGCTGTTGCATATAGGCAGCAGACATTTTCCGGTCTCTCTTCATGTTCGACAAGCCACTCTACTGCGTGACGGATTACTGGGATGGTTCCGGTGTAATCGTTAGCAAGAGAATCGGGGCGCATAAAAGGAACTTCGGCACCATAATTCTGCGCAACTGTCGCAATTTCAGCATCATCGGTAGAGACAATAATCCGCTCAAAGCAGCGGCTCTCTAGAGCCGCTTCGATCGACCAAGCAATCATCGGTTTACCGCAAAACTCTTTTATATTTTTACGTGGAATCCGCTTGCTCCCACCACGAGCTGGAATCACAGCAATATTCATAGGGTCGCCTTTTTCAGAGCGCTAACAACTTTGTCCTGTTGTGCTTCAGTCATAGTCGGATACATGGGCAGGCTGATCGCTTCACGGTAATAATGTTCGGCCTCAGGAAAACCTCCAATTTTAAACCCCATATTCTGGTAATAGGGTTGGGTATGGATGGGAATATAATGCAAGTTGACACCAATATTCTGATTCCGTAGTGATTCGAAAACTTCACGATGGGTTGCGGTTATCTTATCCAGTTGCAGACGGATGATATACAGGTGCAGGCCAGAATAACTGTCAGGATGTTGCCAGGGAAGAACAACTGGTAATTCCGACAAAAGCTGTTCGTAGCGCTGGGCAAGCTGGTGACGTCGTGCCACGTATTCATCCAGACGATCTAATTGACTTAAACCCAATGCCGCTTGCAATTCAGTCATGCGGTAATTATATCCCAATTCAATCTGCTGGTAATACCATGGGCCATCAGTTTCATGGGTCATCAAGGACGGATCACGTGTAATACCGTGGCTGCGCAGTAGTTCCATCTTAGCCGCTAAATCAGACTGATTAGTCAAGGCCATCCCGCCTTCGGCGGTAGTAATGATCTTAACCGGGTGAAAACTAAATACAGTGATGTCGCTATAGCGACAGTTACCAATTGGTTCTCCATGATACCGTCCACCGACCGCATGAGAGGCATCTTCAATAATATGGAATTTATAGTGCAGGCTTAAGGCATAAATTTTCTGCATCTCACAAGACTGCCCACATAAATGGACGGCAACCAGAATCTTGGGAAGAATTCCATCTTTCTCCGCCTTCTCTAATTTTTGTTCAAGGGCTTCGATACTCAGGTTGTAGGTTGCCGGGTCAATATCAACAAAATCGACTCTGGCTCCACAATACAAACCACAATTGGCCGAAGCAACAAACGTGATGGGCGTTGTCCACAACCAATCACCATCCCCCAGGCCCAGAGCACGGCAAGCCAAATGTAACGCTGAGGTCGCACTGTTGACGGCCACCGCATGTTGAGCATGGCAATATTCGGCCAAAGCTGTTTCAAAACGAGGGACACAGGGACCTTGTGTAATAAAATCAGATTTCAAAACAGCAATAACTGAATCAATATCGTCTTGCGTTATCTCTTGTCTGCCGTAAGGAATCATCGTTTCTTTGTACCTATTTTCATTGATAGTCATTTTTACGTCGATTTATGTCTGGATCGTGATGGGTAAAGATCAATTTTCTAAGAGCCTGAACATCTAACCACTCCGTATTCGTCCCACTGTTATAACAAAAACCATCACGACACCGCGTCCCCTCAAAGTGCTTTGCAAATTGTTCAGTATCCCAAAGAGGTAAAGAAGGAAGAATCACAAAGTAATCTTTGAACTCAACGGTATTCAGGGCATCAGTCGTCGTAACCATCTCCTCGTGTAATTTTTCCCCTGGCCGGATCCCGATAATATTAATTTTACATTCGGGTGCAATGGCTTCAGCCACATCGGTAATGCGATAACTGGGAATTTTAGGGACAAAGATTTCTCCTCCCCACATGATATCTAATGCCTTCAGAACAAGCTTCACGCCATCTTCCAAAGTAATATTAAACCGGGTCATCCGCTCATCAGTAATAGGTAAAACACCGTCTTTGCGTTTATTTAGGAAGAAAGGGATAACACTTCCACGACTCCCCATTACATTCCCATAACGGACGACAGAAAGTTTCAGATCCCGCTTTCCCTTCATATTATTGGCAGCAACAAATAATTTATCGGAGCACAATTTGGTTGCACCATATAAATTGATGGGTGCAGCAGCCTTATCAGTACTCAGCGCAACAACCTGTTTTACCTGATTTGAAAAACAGGCTTCAATAACATTCTGCGCTCCCATGATGTTGGTCTTGATGCATTCAAAGGGATTATACTCGGCCGCTGGAACCTGCTTGAGAGCCGCAGCATGAATGACAATATCAATTCCCTCCATGGCTCGGACAAGCCGCGCACCGTCACGAACATCACCAATAAAATAACGAATTTGTGGGTATTTAAGAGTAGAAAATTCCTGTGACATCTCATACTGCTTTAGTTCGTCACGGGAGAACACCACTATCCGTTCAATTTTTGGATATTTGGCTAAAACAGTCTGTATAAATTTTTTGCCAAATGATCCGGTCCCCCCGGTAACTAATATTGATTTACCTTTTAGCATCAAGATCCTCCACCTACCTTTACGTTAATATCAACATTTCCCACGATAATGAACATGCAAAATAAATGCCATAGGAAAAACACATTACATATCAAATAGTTGCCAAAGGCCATGATAGTTTGTCAAAATTCTGTCTCGATAAAAACTTTTCAACTATATCCAAATAAAAATCTGATAGTAAAGCAAGGTGTTCTGCAATTACAACTACGTCAACCTTGAAATACCAATATCATGCTAGCAGCTCAAGAAGATCCTCGGCGCTTTCTGGCTCAATATCAAGATTCAGGAGTTATTATTGACGAAGCTCAGCGTACTCCCAAACTATTTTCTTATCTTCAAGAGATTGTGTGCGAATCACGAAAGAAGGGTCGCTATCTTTATATTCATGAAATCGTATATACTTTTGCAAGTGGCTCAACTTAGTCGCTATGCAGATCGGTCTGTATAAAAAATAGGATTTCTATGCTGGTGGGCAATACAGGTGATGAGAATATCTTCTCCATCAAGAACGTAGAGAATTAAGTAGGGAAATCGCTTAATATTTATCCGTCTGGTATTTTCTCCGATCTTCCGCCATGCATCAGGAGCCTGAGTAAGATAATCGAGGGTGGTCAAAAACTGCTGGTAAAATTGATCACCCAACCCCTGCAGTTGATCATTGTAATATTCAATCGCCTCTTCCAGCTCTTGATCCGCAGGGGGAAGGAAAATAAAATTCATGATTCAATTCTTGCACGGATCTGTTCGAGAGGAATCCCCTTAATTTTTCCATCTTTATAGGCCTGATATCTGCCTTCTGATTCTCTTATCCAGAGAGCTTCAACCTCGGCATCTGTTTTATCCAGGCTATCAAGCAAAGTCTCAACCAGACGAATCCGGTTGACGACACTCAACTTTAGAGCTCCCGATTCAATCTCTTCAGCCAGCATATCTGTACCTCCCTGACGCTTTTGTTGAAGA
>QNAG01000271.1 GCA_003641415.1 Candidatus Zixiibacteriota bacterium
GCTTGATAGCATCAGCGATCAGGACGCGCTCCAACTTATATTTGCTGCGGGTCTATCGACAGCTGAACAGATTTCAGATCTGTCTGGTCGAGGTGTCGGTATGGATGTTGTCCGCTCGGTGATCAGCAATGCCGGCGGCAGTGTTTCAGCCGAAAGTGTTATCGGACAAGGCACAACCATCCGTCTGGCTCTGCCGCTATCCATGGCTGTCAGTCATGTCATGATGATTGAAACAGCTGAACAGACGTACGGTATTCCCATGAATGAAATTGTTGAAACTGTACGTATCCCTGCTAGGTCTATTCGACGGATCAAGCAGAGCGAAGCCGTAGTTTTACGCGATCAGCTAACCCCCTTGTTTCATTTGCGCCGCTTGTTGAACCTTTCATCCGTCGATACGCTGCCAGATGAGGTTGCGGTGTTGGTTATGAATAGCGGGGGGCAACAGGTTGGACTGATCATCGAAGAGTTTCTTGAAGGGATTGATATCATTCAGAAACCATTGGAGGGGATTATGGCTAGATATCCTTATTACTCCGGAGCTGCCCTGTTAGGTGATGGGCGTGTCCTGTTAGTTTTAAATATTCAGGAGGTGCTGGCATGCCGATAGACTATAAAAAAACGGTTGCAATGTTTGAAGGCCACTGTGAAATTGAAGAGGCTGAATCCTTGCTTGGCTGGCTGTTAGATAATCCCAAAGGCAAGGTTAATCTCAAGCAGATTCAGCATCTTCATACCGCAGTGTTGCAGGTACTTATTGCCCTGAGCCCCAGCATCACTGCCTGGCCGATTGATGAGAGCGTTTCTGCTTGGCTGACACCCAAATTGAAGGAACGTCATGAATCCTGATCGACTGGTGATTGCTCTAGCAAATCGGAAGGGAGGGACAGGAAAGACGACCACAGCTGTTAACTTGTCTGCTGAATGGGGAAATCAAGGATATCGTACTCTGCTGATTGATTTGGATACACAGGGACATGCGGCGATCGGGGTCGGCTGTCGTGAAACGCGTCAACTGTCAGGGGCGGTTCATCAACTCTATCAAAATCCTGAGTTATCCTTGATGGAGATAGTTCAGCCAACCGTACTGGAGAACGTCTGGTTGGCACCAGCAGATACTGATTTTCAACAACAAGAACTGAATGTACACCGGTTGCGTAGTGCTATTGAAAAAATCGATCCTGATGAACAGTTTCAACGCATTGTTATTGATACCCCGCCAACCCTGGATGGTTTATTGATCAGCGGGCTGGTTGCCGCCCAAGGTGTGGTTGTTCCCTTTGTGCCGCACCACCTAGCGGAGGTTGGAACGCGACAATTAGCAAAGCTGTTTTATCAGGTTTCTAGCCGACACAACCCGGACTTGAAACTTTTAGGCTTACTTCCAATCATGTATGACCGGCACATAAAGTTGCATCAACGTGTTGTTTCGGGCATTGAAAAACAGTTTGGCAAAGATCGGATGCTTCGCGGCATTCGTAATAATATTAAAGTAGCAGAAGCCTTTGAAAAAGGTCTACCTATTTGTACTTATGCTCCGCGAAGTGCGGGGAATATGGATTACCACCTGATGGCTCTTGAACTGGAGTCATTTTTAGTGCTGGATAGAGGATGAAATAATGAAAAAAATTCTTTTAGTGGATGATTCCGCAACAATGTTGATGAGTATGGAAGCAATTCTTAAACGTGCCGGTTTAGATGTCGCTAAGGCGATGAATGGCCAACAGGCGCTACAAACGATACCTGTATTTAGACCTGACTTAATGATTACAGACCTCAATATGCCAGGAATGGATGGGATAACCCTGATCAGAGAGGCCAAGAAGCTACCGATGATGCGTTTTAAACCGGCGTTGATGTTGACCACAGAATCTCAGCAGTCAAAGCGCCTGGAGGCAAAGGCAGCTGGCGCGTGCGGTTGGTTGGTTAAGCCGGTCAAACCGGAACAACTGCTGGCAGTTGTCAAGCAGGTTGTCCCGGGGGCTTGATCAATTTATCAAAGAAGAGGATCAAGGTATGACTATTTCCAATAAAAAACCGTTGCGCATTCACTTGGGGGATCGTTTTGTCGTATTGACCAGATTACAATTAATCTGGCAGGGGATTGTTTTTTTCTGCTTATTGAAAAGTGTTGAGTTCGTTCTTGAGGCTTTTGTTCTTGTCAATAGTCAATCTTATTTTGTCATCCTTGGTGCAGAAATACTATCCGGTATTGTTACTGGGGTTATGATTTTACTGCTTTTCTACAGATTTAAATCGATGAAGATAAACCGAAGAAACCTGATTATAGAAGGTCATGAATTAGCTTGCGATCGTTCACAATGTCGAATGGGTCAAGCCATAAATGAAAAAATCTCAAAAATCCCCACTGTCTGTCAACTTCTTGCGGCTCATACTGACGGAATAAGTCAAGAGACCGAGAAAGCCGCAGAGGACATTGTCCACAACATTGCCGATATTGAAAATGCTGTTGTCCAATTGTCTCAAAATGTTAAAACGGCCTTTGCCGAATCAGCTGAGATCAGAAGATCTGGTACGTCAACAGTTAGTTCAATCTCTGAATCGTTGGTTAATATGTCTCACTATATCCGGTCTAGAGCAACCGAAGCAGCACAGCAAAAAAATAAAATTATGACGATTATAAATGAGGCTGCTTCGCTCTCTAAGTTGACTAGCCTGGTCAAGAGTATCTCCAGTCAAACCAACTTGCTGGCTATTAATGCTGCCGTTGAGGCAGCACGTGCGGGGTCACACGGTCGTGGTTTCGCTGTTGTCTCAGAAGAGGTTCGGAAGCTTTCTACTGATTCAGAAAAGGCGGCAATTGAAATAGAGGATCGAATTAATGATCTGATGACATCTATTGAAACAAATATGTCATCACTTGTAGACGAAAAAGAAAGCAAGAAGAGCGCAGAGGGACTGACTCAATTTGCAAATGAAGTCAAGGGGATATCGGGACTGTACTCCCGGACAGAGTCCCTTAATAGTCAAATGTTGGAAGCCTTGGAGAAAGATTTAGAATTGATTACTTTCTCCGTTATGAATGCAATGGGTGGCGTACAATTCCAAGATATCACGCGGCAAAGATTAGAGCAGATCCGAAATGGATTAGACACGATCTCGCAACAAGTCAGTGTAACTATCGACAAAAGTCATGATCCAGAAGCGTTGGAAGAAATTGCTGCGCTCAATATTGAATTGATACAAAAAGAATATTGCATGGAATCGCAACGTGATATCCACTCTTCAGTCACAGGGATAGACGAAGAAAATAATAATAGTGACATGCTTCCTCAAATCGAACTGTTTTAGATCTCGATTCAGCAGATATTCGCTGTAGTTTTCCAGGATCGACGGAGCCTTTTTGTCGTTTTCTTATCATGTTGATTGATAGAGTGCGCTTTTTATGTTTTTCAGTATAAGCCTGTAAATACGCAAATCCGTGTGGTCTTCCCATGGACCAGTTCCGGGGACTTTACTTAACCAACAGCCTTCGCCGCTATATGACCCGTTTTCTGGGGACATATAACGAAGTACATGTCCCCAGAAAACTCCGAACCTTCCAAAGCTAATTCTATCTTCGTTTTTTTCTCCCCCAAAAGTAAAACATACATTGATGTTTTAGCCACTTGTTGGCAAAATGCTGCGATTCAATTATCGATATTCATTTTTCTAAGAGGGACAATGTTA
>QNAG01000272.1 GCA_003641415.1 Candidatus Zixiibacteriota bacterium
CCAAACCGAGTGTTACCGCGCGATCAATATCCTCAGGGGTTGCAATGCCTTGCTGTGCAATGTCGCAGCCGATATTCACGATAGTGGCGACTACTCGTTGGGCAATAAAACCCGCACTATCTGAAATCACTGAAATAGGCACTCCATCACTGGCAAATAGCCCATGGGCCGCATCCCGATACTCTGGTGCTGTCACCGGTGTGATCATGAGGGTTCGATGTCTATTTAAGCTGAAAAGTGGATCGATAGCCACTGTTCGAGAAGGATCTAGCCCCTCCTCTATAGCAGTGGTAGTCGCGTCTTTGCCAATTGGCGCTACAATACACAAAGAAGCAAAACCTGGCCTTTTCTCCCTATCCAGAATCCCACCAAGCTGCCTAATAAGCTGCACAATTGACTCATATGCCTCAGGGTTTGCTTTGCTGACCCATACACACTTTGGACGTGTATCAGGAACCGGAGAGATTGGCATGTTCACCGGCTTGGTATCCTGATAGGAGTAAAATCCTCGACCGGTCTTTCGACCAAGCAGTCCCGCAGTGACTCGTTGTTGGGCCAAAGGTGACGGTCGAAAACGCGGCTCCTGATAGTACTGGTTATAAATTGATTCGATAACCGGATGAGTAACATCAAGACCGGTGAGATCCATCAGTTCAAAGGGACCCATTCGGAACCCTGCGGTTTCCCGCAAAACGCGATCAATTTCATAGAACTCCGCAATATTTTCTCCGAGGAGACGAAATGCCTCGGTGACATAGCCCCGACCAGCATGGTTGACAATGAATCCTGGCGTATCCTTGGCGCACACTGGAGTATGTCCCATTTTTATGGCGAGATGAACGAGCGTTTCGCTAACCCATCCATCAGTAAGCAAGCCGTCTATTACTTCAACGATCTTCATCAATGGAACCGGGTTGAAAAAATGGAAACCACCAAATCTTTTTGGATTTTGGCTCTTAGCTGCAATTGAGGTTACAGAAAGAGATGAGGTATTCGTTGCCAGAAGACATTGGTCAGAAACAACCATCTCTATTTTTTGAAACAAGCTCGTCTTTATATCCAGATCTTCGATAATTGCCTCAATAACTATTTGACAAGGCACTAGTTCTTTTAGATCGTTGATTATATGAATCTGTTCTATCGCAGAAACTGCTTCTTTTTTGTTGATCTTTCCTTTCTCGAGCTGTCGCTGCAGTATTTTCTGAATAAACTCTACAGCATTATCAGATGCGTTCGGCTGAGCATCATAAAGGAGAACCTTAATTCCCGCTTGAGCAGCAACTTGAGCAATCCCCCGCCCCATAGCTCCAGCGCCGACAACTCCAAGGGCAAAATCATTAGATTCAAAATCTATTTTCATATTACTATCTCCCACAATAAGAAGGTTTGCGTTTTTCTAAAAAGGCCCCCATACCCTCCTTCTGATCCTCTGAATCAAACAACAACTGAAAAGCCTTTCGTTCCAGCATCAAGGCCGTTTCCAGGGAGGCATCTTGACCAGCAAGAACGACCTCTTTTATCTGTGCGACAGCCAGTGGTGGCATAAGTGTAATCTTTTTGGCCAATTGCAGCGCCCTATTCAGAACTTCATCATCAGGGACGACCTCGCTGACCAACCCCATGTCACAGGCTTCCCGAGCACTGATCATTTCGCCGGTCAACAGCATCTTCATTGCTTTATATTTACCCACTGCCCTCGTCAAACGTTGGGTGCCTCCAGCACCTGGCATAATGCCAACTCTGATTTCAGGCTGACCAAACTTGGCATTCTCTCCAGCGATGATGATATCGGCATGCATCGCCAACTCACAACCTCCGCCTAAAGCATAGCCATTCACCGCAGCAATAATTGGTTTGGGACATTCAGCCACCGGCTTCCACAATAAGTTCATATTTCTTAACAACATCTCAATCGATCCAGCTCCGGCCATTTCCTTAATGTCAGCACCTGCGGCGAAAGCCGACGCATTGCCTGTAATAACGATACAGCGGACCTCTTTGTCTTCAGACAATGCTGAAAAACATTTTGCCAGCAACTGTCTAGTCTTGATATTAAGGGCGTTTAAAGCATCAGGTCGATTCAATTTGACCAACACAACTCTTGAGTCTAATTTTTCTATCAAAATTTCTGACATGTTTTCTCCCGCTAAATCTCTGGGATCTTCAAGATGCTCCAATTGTTCGCTAGGCTCAGAGTTGCGTCTGTCAAACCTTGTAACTCATCGAAATCAAGCCCATCAACAATCTCACAAACCATAAGACCTCTTTCTGTTACATCAATAATGGCTAAATCGGTATAAATCCGACTAACGACTGACTTCGCAGTCAATGGGTAAGTACATTCACGCACGATTCTGGCCTTACCTTCATTGGTGACATGATTCATTAGAATGCGAACGTCTTTAGTTCCGATAGCAAGATCCATAGATCCGCCCACAGAAGGGATAAGAATACCATCATCAGTACTCCAGTTTGCTAAATAACCAGATTCCGATACCTGAAACGCACCCATGAATACGCTTGTCAAATGCCCTCCGCGCATCATGCAAAACGAGGTAGATGTATCAAAATAAGCACCACCGGCCTTCAAAGTAACGTAAAGCTTTCCTGCGTTAATAAGATCAGGGTCCTCATTTTGGGAAGACGGAGCAGGTCCCATACCTAGCAAACCATTTTCGCTGTGGTAGATTATCTCTTTCTCAGGATTTACATAATCAGCGATCAAAGTCGGCATGCCGATGCCAAGATTTACATAACTGCCATCAGTCACATCCTGAGCCGCCCGCCAGGCGATTTGATTACGTGTGAGTCCTTTTATCTCTCGTTTTTTTTTATTAGAACTCATTGTCTGCTCTCACTTCAACGATTTGATCAACAAATATTCCCGGAGTGACAATCGCTTCAGGATTCAAACACCCTAATTCAACAGTTTTACAAACTTGGACTATGGTACGGGATGCTGATGTCGCCATAACAGGTCCAAAATTTCTAGATGCTTTTGTATATAATAAATTACCCCAGCGATCGGCAACAGCTGCCTTAATCAAAGCTATATCTCCAAATAATGCTTCCTCGAGAATATATTCCCTCCCTTTTATTATTTTAACCTCTTTACCCTCAGCCATCGGCGTTCCGATACCAGTCGGTGTATAGAAGCCACCCAAACCTGCCCCGCCACAACGGATACGTTCGACGAGTGTACCTTGAGGAACAACCTCCAATTCCACCGCTCCTTCTTTATACATCCTCTCAATCACATAAGCTCCGCTACTACGTGGATAGGAGCAAATTACCTTTTTAACCAGACCAGCTTCAAGTAAAGCAGCTATTCCACGATCCCCGGTACCAGCATTGTTGGAAACAATAGTAAGATCTCGGAATCCGGCAGTGAGAACACCCTGCATCAACTCGAAGGGAGCTCCTGAATCTCCAAAACCGCCAATCAGTAACGTTACACCATCTTTTAGTAGGCCATCTAGGGATTCTTCTATAGATTTCTTTCGTTTATCAATCATCGCACCACCGCCAAACTGAAAAATGAAGAAACAATCCTCATCACGAACTGAAAAGTTCTATGTTGAGTTAAAAAATATTGTTTAATACATAGATTAAATAAATATACACAGACGCCACACAATATAATGACAAAGGAGACGCTGGTGTTGATGCCCATGGCTGAATA
>QNAG01000273.1 GCA_003641415.1 Candidatus Zixiibacteriota bacterium
TAGCCCACGAGTTGAATAATTACCTGGCCATCACCGCCAATAACGCCGAACTGCTTGTTATCAATATCGATCGCGACAAAATGGACAAAGTGCAGTTTAATGCCAAAGCAATCACCGAGAATGTCCATAAAATTAAACGCTTTGTAGATAATTTGATGGATTTCTCTCGACCAGAATCCGAGTTTATCAGTTACGATATACGACACCTTATTGATGACCTCTTGTTCTCACTGCGTGTACAACCACGTTTCAAGAGAACTCATTTCTCTATCGACTTAGATTCCAAAGCTCCAAATCTCGAAATGGATGTTGGACAGATTCAGCAGGTGCTGATGAATCTGCTCAACAATGCCGCTGATGCTGTTGAGGAACGAATTATCAAGAGCGAAGACGACACTGCAAAGTTCAAACGCAAGCTTTCTATTACTACAACCTATAACGAGGAAAAAGAGAAGCTAACTATCATAATCGCTGATAACGGCATAGGAATGACCAAAGATACCTTGTCTAAGATTTTCAGCCTCCACTTCACAACAAAGAAGGGAGGGCACGGTTTGGGCTTAGCAAACTGCAGGAAGATAGTTGAACAGCATCATGGTGAGTTACTCTGCGAGTCGGAATACGAACAGGGAACCACTTTCACCATTATCTTACCAAGATTCCAACCCGCCAATCAAAAAAAGGATTGATATGACCGCTCCGGCAGCGTTTCCGTCTGGCTTCACGTTTGTAAGGGAGTTAGGCAGAGGTGGCACGGCCGTAGTTGTCCATGCTTACTCACTATTAAATAAACGGAATGTTGCCCTAAAGCTGCCGCTGACCTCTCCTGATACCAGCGAAATACCTTTCAAAGACCTCGCACAACGCGAGATAAACTTAATTGGTGGATTGCGCTATCCTGGTCTTGTGCGTGTCTATAACTTGTCGCCGGGTGAACTACCGCATGTCGAGCTGGAACTTTGTCGTGGGATAACACTTGATCAAGTTGGTAGAATTGAACCTCTCAAGCTCGCTTTGAATGCCATCAGTGCCATAGCCATCAATCTCGAGTTCCTGAAACTAAGAGGAATAGTTCACGGCGACCTCAAACCACATAATATTTTCCTTCCATTAGACTGGGCTAACACTCTGGCGGACGGAACCGCATACGTCAAGTTGTTTGATTTCTCGCTTGGACGCCTTGTAAGCGAACCCGAAACAGCCCGGATCGGATTGGGAACAGTAGGCTACCTAGCCCCGGAAACAATTACCCAACAGCGCACCTCGACCCGTTCCGACCTCTTCTCTCTGGGCATCATTGCGTACCAGATTCTGACCGGAGAGCATCCTTTTATTGTAGGAACAGCCGACCCGGTAGAGATTAACAGCCGCTGTTGTGAAGAGGATCCCATTCCGGTTGAAAAACTGCGATCAGATATAAACACTGAGACCATCAACATAGTGAACAGACTGTTAGCCAAAGATGAGATTGAGCGTCCGGAATCCGGATGGGAAATTTGCCAATTATTGCAGCAAGCCGGCGCAGACTACCCATTCCAACGCAGGTTACGCGCTACTCACCTGGTGAGCAGCGAGCAGTCATATGACATCGCTATAGATACTCAACTACTGCTTGATAATCGACAGCGAAACCGTCTCTCTCTTCTAACAGACCGATCAATAAGTAACTTGCGCTTGATACTGTCCAGCAATCAGCGTCGCAAAAATTTGATCTATAATGGTCAAAAGTTTGAGTTTCGTGGAGATATCTACTGGCCTGCCTGTATGCGACGGCGATGTCTGTCTATCTTTTCTAACAGCTCATTGTCAATTAGGAAACAATTTGTCAGAGCGGCTGTGGCTGGAAGTGTTCACAATACAAAAAAACTTGGACTACAAGACATCGAAAAACTTAAACCTGACTATGAACTCACCGTTCAACTTATTCGGCAATTTCTCTCCCTTAGATCATTTAGAGCACTCTCACATAAATATGGATCGTTGGCGGACAAAAAGGAAGAGTACGCGATAGCTGCACGCCTCTATCTTCAAGCCGGAGATATTGAGAATTCCGAACAAGCAGCTCTTCAGTCTGCGACCGCACTTCACGGCAGGCATTCCAGCGACGAAGCCCTTATTATTTTGAAGCGAATAATTGCTTATGGTGATCTCATAGGTCGAAGCTTTGACATCAGAAGGCTGCTAATGCTTCAGGGCGATATTCTAAAGGACAACGGCAAAGCGGAGAAAGCACTATCTGTTTATAAAATAATTCTGATGCTCTATAATGGGAAATCTCCCGACAGACTCTTGGGCGAGACATATAAGGATATCGGTGATCTATACAAGACTTTGCAGAAGTTTAAACAAGGTTTAAGCTCTCTTAAGCAGGCACTTTCGATTTACCAATCTCTCAACGATGATTTTGAGGTTTCCAGGACGCTAAACAACATTGGAAACATGTATTGGGTCGGACATGAACTCCAGCATGCTCTCGAAAATTACAGATCAGCTCTAAAAATCCAGCGAAGACTTCATGCCGAGACGGAAATCGCATCTACGTTGAGCAACATCGGTTCGATTTATGCTATTCAGGGACGATTGGAACGAGCTATCCGCATTATGTTGCTGTCGCTCGATTTGAAGAAAAAAATTGGCAATGCCGGTGAAATTGCTCGTTCACTGAACAACCTGGGGTATTGCTATCACCTTAGCGGTCAGCAAATTCGCGCTGTCGATTGTCTGTCTGAATCGTTGGAGCTTAATCGTCGCATTGGCAATAAAAAGGAGATCCTTTTTAATCTGGAGAACCTTATAGCAGTTATGATCACCGCTGGGCAGTTAAGGGAATCTCTATCCTATTTGAAAGAAGGGATGACTCTGGCCGAGGTTATTGGTGACAAACCTCATATTGCCGTGTTCAACTTAAGTATGTCAACTGTGCTAAGACGCTTGGGGCAACTCAATAAAGCAGAGAAGAGCCTTATAGTAGTTAAACATGTTATCGCCAGTATTGACGATGACGTGCTCGCGGTTCAATTACTGACCAGCAAAGCTGCAGTGCGAGCAGTAGTGGGAGATACAGACCGTGCGATTGAGTACGCAAGTAAGGCTCTGGAGCAAGCTCGCCAAATGGAAGTCAGGCCGGAGCAACTTAACGCACTGCTCATACTCACAAGAGTTTCGGATAACAGCCAGTTTTACAATGATGCTATAAATCTGGCAACGGAGTTGTCTCTGGAAAGAGAGAAGTCTCTTGTTCTATTCAATCGGCTCAACTGGCTGATGGCTGATGGTAAAAGGGAATTGATTGAGAGTCTAAGCAAGGAAGCCCTGCCTCGCCTAAAATCTATTACAGATGATATTGAACTGGCCGGCATGTGCAATACTGCAGCTGAGTACTATATTTGGAAGGGCTCTCTTGCTGAAGCTGAACGAATGCTCAACCGTGCCATGAAATCGGTCTCAGCGTCCCACTTAATCTTCGAACAAATCAACGCTTTGAGACTGCGGGGAAAGTTACAAATGACTCGCGGAGAATTCGAATTGTGTTATGACAATCTCAAAACTGCATTGCAATTGTGTCGCAAAATAGCTGACAATATGCCATCCGATGAAGACCGTCGCCTTTATCAAAACCAAAGATCAATTCAATCCCTGGTTGCTGAA
>QNAG01000274.1 GCA_003641415.1 Candidatus Zixiibacteriota bacterium
TATCAATTGCGTCTGGTTTGATGTTTGTTTCAGTAACTGCTTTTGTCTCACGTCGTCTTTTTTCTGAAAACACAAAGCGAATACTATTCCTTTTGGGGCTTACCACCAGCGGTTACATGCTGCTGTTTTTCGGATATGTAGAGAACTACTCCCTCTTTGTTCTCAGTGCAGCAATCTACGGATTGATTGGAATTTCCGTTGCTTCCGGACAAATAAGAAAATGGGCAATCATCCCCCCATTAGTCCTGACGATTCTGTTCCATGTGATGGGGGTTACATTGATTCCAAGCGCTGTTTACCTGATAGTACGTCGAACCGGAGTAGGGCAACGGTTTGCTCGAAGTCAAGCCAAAACCAAGGCGCTCCTGGCGCTATTGACATTTGTTGCGGCTGCATGGGTGTTCATATATTTCTATCAAGACAACTTGTTTTTCCGCTTCGCATGCGTACCACTAATCGGTGACAGATTTACGGTCGGCGGGTATACTCTATTCTCATTGGATCACCTTGTTGACTTTCTTAACCTGTTAATCTTACTGGTGCCGGGGGTTCCCATTCTCGTGCTTGCTGCTTACCGCAGGAAATGGTACCGCCAGTTCAGAAAACCACCATACCTGTTTTTGGGTATCTTTCTTCTTTCCACTCTGGGAGCTGTTTTTATCTTCGACCCAAAACTTGGCATGGCACGCGACTGGGATTTGTTTGCAGTCAGTGGCATCCCTCTGACCATACTGCTTTACTTCTGGCTTCTTGATGGGACACGCTATGGAAAACACCAGATCATAACAATACTGTTGGCAGTCTTTTTGGGCATTGTGTCTCTATCGGGAAGAATCGCAAGCGTGAACACAGACGATGTTGCTGTCACCCGATTCAAAGATTATCTCTATCTTGACAAGGCACGGGGAAGAAATGCATGGAGGTTGCTTTATAACTACTACATGGAAAGAGGCGACAGCGCACAGGTTGAATTGATCACAGAAAAATGGAACACTGCTCATCCTGAACGATGGTATTTTTCTCAGGCATACGGACGAAAGAATAACGGACAAATCAAAGCTGCTTCCAAAATGTTTGAAAAGATAGTTCGATCTACTCCTACTTATTCAGATGCCTGGAGTAACCTTGGTGAGTGCTTGATATCTGAGAGAAGGTTTGATAGCGCTATTGTATGCCTGCGAATCGCCTTAGGATTGAATCCGTATGAAATGAGTGCGTACAATAACCTCGGAACTTGCTATAATGAGCTGGGACGACCGAATGATGCTCTCAAGCCTTTAAAAATAGCCCTCTCAATCACAGATTCTGTTTCCCAAGTTAATTATAACCTCGCTGTAACTTATGGCATTCTTGGTAAACGAGAGAAATCGCTTTATCATCTGGCACAAGCAGTCGCCAATCCAGACGCTCCGCTTGAAGCTATAAAGTTAACAGCTGATCAGTATGTCAAGCTACGGAAATATCAGCGGGCTGCGGAGCTTTACCAACGCGCTATGCAACTTGGTCTGGATAGCTCGTATGTCTCTGCAGTCGCAAGGAAATACCCGGCATTGAAGAGCTACCTCAATCGATAATATATCAAATTACACATGATGTTTTACTCTCAATCAGGGTCTGTGGAACTACTGAGGGTTCCATCCAAAACAGCTTAAACCTTGCGAACAATTTCAACCCTCACCATATTAATTGTACTGAGATAAACCGCGAACTCTTCCGAGGGTATCTTTGGAACAATTCGAGAACTTCTGGGCAACCGCCGTAGATATCGTCTGGGGATTGCCGTTGGTAATCCTGCTGGTGGGTGCGGGTCTGTATTTCACAATTGCCTGTCGTTTTTTACCTTTTCGCGGTCTCAAGCACGCCTTTGATATTCTGCGCGGCAAGTATGACAAGAAGGACGACCCCGGCGAGATCAGCCATTTTCAGGCTCTGAGTTCCGCCCTGTCGGCGACTATCGGCATGGGCAATATAGCTGGGGTAGCTATTGCAATTTCATTGGGCGGACCGGGAGCGATTTTCTGGATGTGGGTTGCCGGACTGGTTGGCATGTCAACCAAGTTTTTCACCTGCACCCTGGCTACAATGTACCGCAAGAAGGATGAGAACGGTATCGATCAGGGCGGACCGATGTACTACCTTGAGGTGGGTCTGGGTAAGTATTTCAAACCGTTGGCGATTATATTCGCAATCTGTGGCATGATCGGGTGCCTATCCCTTTTCCAGGTCAACCAACTGTCGGGATTGCTCCACTCTGACTACGGTTGGAATCGAGTTGGAACTGGCGTGGTCTGCATGACCCTGGTTGGAATTGTAATTCTTGGAGGTATTAAGCGAGTTGGAGTTGTCACAGCCAGGGTTGTTCCATCGATGTTTCTACTGTACCTGGCCTCGGCGATTTTCATTATCCTGGCCAATGCTTCTGCTGTACCAGACATTATCGCCTCCATTTTCAAGGGTGCGTTTGGAGGAGAAGCGATTATTGGTGGAGGAGCTGGAATAGCCTTTGCTGAGGTAATGAAAACCGGCATTAAGAGAGCTGCTTTCTCCAATGAAGCTGGAGTTGGCACCGCACCTATGGCTCACGGAGCTGCTAAAACCAAGGAACCGGTGCGCGAGGGCTTGATAGCCATGCTGGGGCCATTTCTCGACACAAATCTTGTATGTACTCTCACAGCGCTGGTCATCCTGAGTTCTGGCGTGCTGGAGGGTGAACTCCAGAGCAGTTCTGAAGCTGTAGTTGTTACGGTTAACGCTTTCACCGCCGCGATGGGACAATTTGGCAGGTATCTTCTGACGCTTATCATCGTCTTGTTCTCAGTCTCTACGATGATATCCTATTCGTACTACAGCCTCAAATGCGCCAAATATTTGCTCGGTATCAAGATTGGCAGCTACTATGTCTACGTCTACCTGCTAAGCCTACCACTGGCAGCATGGCTGGGGCAGGATACGGTCGTCAATATCATTGACACCTGTTTTGCTCTGATGGCTATCCCTACCTTGACCGGGGCACTCCTTCTGTCTGGCAAGGTTACATCAGCAGTTCAGAATTACTATCAACGCATGAATCTGTGAGGGGCGCGCAGTTGTCGTTGGTACTACCTCTGAGTCTCTTCGGGTAATACCTTCCCTGTCGAGGTCTCGCTGGACGTATTTTCAACTATGAGAGAGATATTATTCTCCGGTTTTTCGATTGTACGAGGGAGGTCCTCATCGCAACGGCGGCCATCCCTTTTGATAATCCGAGCTGGTGTCCCAGCTACTGTTGAGTTTGAAGGGATATCACGCATAACGATAAAACTGTTTGCTCCAATCTTCACGTTATCACCCACAGTAATAGGGCCCAAAAGCGTAGCGGCAGTACCAATGAAGACGTTATTCCCCAGCGTCGGGTGACGTTTGTCAGTGTGTTTGCCAGTACCACCGAGAGTTACATTGTGGAACAGGACACAGTTCTTACCGATGATAGTCGTTTCGCCAATCACTACGCCAGCGCCATGATCGACAAAGAAACCGTGACCGATTGACGCA
>QNAG01000275.1 GCA_003641415.1 Candidatus Zixiibacteriota bacterium
ATGACTCTTTACGAGATGCTTGCAGGCAGATTGCCATTTGACACAGATGGAACTACCTCCGAATTCAAGATAATGAGTTCAATTGTTAATCGAGGTGATCACTTAGATCCCCGAGAGCATTATCCTCATATTCCCGAGTGGCTTGTAAAGACTGTTCAGAAGGCAACACATCTTGATCCAGAGAAACGCTTCCAGAGTTGTGAGCACTTCAAGCAGGTCATAGAGAAGTACGGTAACCTTTCAGCCACCGAGAGTACCTTCTGGTCCGGTAGAGTAGTTTCAGCAAAGAAAACTCCAGTAATAACAACAAAGACTGTTTCGATAGGTTTTACAACTTCAAATACAGTTAGGAGCGATTGCCCGAATTGCGGAGCTCCAATCAACGAAAATATGGAGTTCTGCAGTAAATGTGGAACTGGTTTGATGCGTAGTTGCCCGTCATGTAAAAGCAAGATACACTTGCTTGCAGAATATTGCTCAAAATGTGGATCAAGTTCTAGAGATAATAAATTAGTTTTGGATGCTGATGAAGTTAGAAAAAAGCGGGAGTATTCAAGAGCAGGAGCTCACCGCAGAGAAGAACAAAAGGCTCTTAAAGAGAGCTTTTTTAAAAGCTTGGTATTTAAGCAATTACCATCAGGTAGCTTCATGATGGGTGTTCCTGGGGGATTTTTGACCATCGGGGGTTCAGAGCGTCCAGCTCATAGGGTAAGAGTCTCTTCCTTTGAGCTGCTGACAACACCAGTAACCCAGGCAATGTGGAAGCATTTGATGAATTACAATCCATCTCAGTTTAAAGGAGAAAAGAATCCAGTCGAGAATGTCTCCTGGGAAGATTGTCAAAGATTTATTGTTAAATTGAATGGGCAGGATCCATCTTACAAGTACTATTTACCTACTGAAGCTCAGTGGGAATATGCATGTCGTGCAGGTACAGTAAGCAACTTCTACTGGGGAGATGGTAAATCATGGTCTGATGTAGAAAGGTGCTGCTGGTTCAATGCGAATTCCAATTCATCAACTCATCCAGTAGGTGAAAAGGAGCCCAATATCTGGGGTCTCTTCGATATGAGTGGTAATGTCTGGGAGTGGTGTCAGGATGGTTGGCATAACAACTACAAGGGTAGCCCTTTCGATTGTAGGGCATGGTCGTCTTCAGAATCCAATTTGCATGTTGTGCGTGGCGGTAGTTGGAATTCCCAGGACAAGTATTGCAGTTCAGTATTTCGTCAGGATTTTGAAAGAGAGCATATGAGTAATTCTCTTGGTTTTCGTATTGTCAGGTCAAAGTACTAATTTTTGAACGATATTGTGAGGTGTTTTTTTATAGTACAGTAGGATTCTTATCAGAATGAGATTGCATCTTTCCCTTACGGTAATAATTGTTATCTCACTTAGCACTTCTTTGGGTGTCTATTTGAATTCATACTTTTATAGTTACACCTTTTCAATGCGGATTGAGGGAAAATAGTGTATATTCATGTTTAATTGATAAACTATTCATACTAATGAAGGGAATTATGTATATGGCTGAAAAAATAGGGGGTTACATCGTTGAGCGTTTGATTGGTGCCGGTGGCATGGGAATGGTTTATCTCGCCAAACATGAGACACTGCACCGCAAGGCTGCAGTAAAAGTTCTTATGGAGAACTTGTCAACTAATCCTCAAATCAGAGAGCGCTTCATTCAGGAAGCCAAGCTTATGGCTGGGCTGGACCATCAGAACATAGTCACCTTGTATGATTTCACCATTGAACCTAAACTCAGTCTTATTATGGAATTTGTTGACGGCAGGGGTCTCGATCAGATGATAGGTCAGGATGTAGGCCCTATTCCCTGGGAAAAGGCTTTACCTCTATTTTCACAAATACTTGATGGTGTGGGTTATGCACATTCTAAAGGGATAATTCATCGCGACATCAAGCCAGCCAACATTCTCATTTCGAAAGAGGGCAAGGTCAAAATAACTGATCTTGGTATTGCAAAGATAGCCGGTCAGCAGGGAATGACGCGTACTGGAGCTCAGATGGGTACACTGTACTATGAATCACCTGAGCAGATTCAGGGCGCTCGTGATGTTGATCATCGATCTGATATCTATTCTCTTGGAATGACTCTTTACGAGATGCTTGCAGGTAGATTACCATTTGACACTGATGGTGGCACATCAGAATTTGCTATAATGAGTTCTGTTGTACACCGTAAAGCACATCTGGATCCCCGTGACTATTACCCCCATGTGCCAGAGTGGTTGGTTCAGATGATTCAGAAGGCTACAGAGCTTGATCCTGCAATGCGTTTCCAGAGTTGCGAAGATTTTAAGCAGGAAATAATTAAGTCTGGCAATCTATCCGGTACAGAAAGTGGTTTCTGGTCAGGTAGAGTTGCATCAACTCCGTCCATACCACTGGTGAATACAAAAACTGTTTTGGCAAATAATTCAGTTAATGAATCAAGTGAAGACCATTGCCCGAAATGTGGTGCATATGTAGACAAGGAAACAGAGTTTTGTTCATCGTGTGGACACAATCTGATGAAAAACTGTCCCAATTGTCAGTCCTCTTTCCGCTGGTTTACAAAATTCTGTCCCAGTTGTGGAGTGGATGTGGAGAACCCTGGTTTGCCAGCTAATACCATACAAGGGCAAGTGTCTACTCAACACAACATCCAACCGCTTCCCCCACCTCCCCATGCGAGCAGTTCCAAGGCCTTATGGATAATCATACCTGTCGCAATTATTGTTATCATCGGTATTATAGCAGCGATTGCAACCCCCAAATTCAGCGATGTCAGTGAGTCAGCAAAGCGAAATGCCTGCAGGGCCAATATGAGAACTATTGCATCTCAGAATACTATTTATTTTGCGCAGCACAATGAATACACTGATAATCTAAATGATCTGGACATGTCTGGTGTTGTTTGTCCTGCGGGAGGTTCCTACAGGATGACTGTTGATGAATATGAATTTTCAATAACATGCCCAAATGGACACGGAAGTATTGATAATGGAATAGCCAGCTGGATCGACAGTCGTTAGTTTGAGTGAAGCTCTAACTGCTTACGCTAGTCATTGGAGATTTATTGATTTCTGAAAAGTAACAGGGCGACATTTGTCACCCTGTTACTGATATGGTTGGACCAGTCAAGGGGAGATAAACCTGTTCTTTGTCTTTTCCCTTCTATCAAGGGATCAGCGGCTGGTGTCAGTCAATCGATGGTCTGATCATACTGATATCCGCGGGTTGGTTACCGCATTTCATTTATTCGTCTGGGGTTACCTCAATCTTGAACCGTGCATACAGAGTGTTCTGCGCACAAAGTAACGCCGAGGGTTTCCCATACCTGATGATAACACCAGCCGCTGATCCGTTCATTATATACTCTGTCCTATCGCCCAGATAAACCCCGCAAGTTCCCTTGCAACTGCAACGCTGGTTTTGTTTTTTGCCTTACCACTCATCAGCAGTTTCATATACTTGCGGTGAAGTCTTTCCTGCGCCTTCCAGGCAA
>QNAG01000276.1 GCA_003641415.1 Candidatus Zixiibacteriota bacterium
AAGTAAAATGAACCGGTTCACGCCAAATAGGATGGTAGGTTTCGAGATCATCCTTCGTGATGATACCTCCATGCTGTTGCATACAGGCGACAATTGTATCAGCCACCTGGCCACGATAAAACCCGTCTTTTCCTTCTAATGCTATCAGGTTCAGTGTTACAGCCAAATCCTTCTGAACAAATCTGTCTCCGGGCGAAAATCCGACACCGGCAGGGAAGAAAATAGTCGCTGTCTCATTAAACAGGGATAGCTGATCGCGATGTTCAGAGAATGATTCAGCCAGATATTCATCGGTAATAAATCCGGTATCAGCAATTGCTGCGGCGATACTGACCAGATGTTTCCAGGGTAGTGAGCCATATCGCTCCCACAGGGAATACAAACCGGCCACTGTCCCGGGCACACCACAGGCCAGAGCGCCAGAAGTAGACAGTCCGTCTATTACATCGCCGTCTGGGTTGAGATACATATCTTGGTTGGCAGTTGAAGGCGCAGTTTCCCGGAAATCTAAGGCCAGGATTTGCCCCGTGCTACCATCACGAATTAACGCGAAACCGCCGCCGCCGATGTTCCCAGCTTCCGGGTGAGTTACAGCCAGGGCAAATCCAACCGCAACAGCAACATCAAAAGCATTGCCACCCTCATGAAAAATCTGAACGCCTATATCAGTAGTAATGGGAGCCGCAGTAGCCAGAGCTCCTCGCTCGTAGTAGTGTGATACCTGTACTCCACGGCAACCAAATAAACAGAGAAAGACAAGAAAAACCAGCGCTTCCCGTAGAGGAACACGCTGATTTTTTCCATGTATTTTAATCATGTCAATATATAGATCACACTAGTATTTCTGTACTACGTAAATCATGCCATCTGGAACATTCACGTTTAGAGACATTCCATCGGCCAATTCTTTCGAAGTCGTCCTGATGATTATCGGTTGTTCCTCATCTGAGAACAGGTCAATCAGTTTAACACGTGGCGCTTTCATCCCTAACTCTTTGAGATCAACCCGTATTATAATCTCCTTTTGCGAAGCTTCAAACGCATCCGACAGTTCTCCTGGTGGAGGGGTAACGATAGTCAAGAGGCCCTTCTTTGCGCCCATTTGGAAAGAGATGTCAACTGATGGATCGCTGCAATACAGATGTGATTTAAGGTTTTCTGTGTCAATGATAGATTCAATGAAGGCCAGTTTCTTATGATTGCCTCCGGAAGAAATATCAAATGAAAAGAAATACAGATTCCCCTTAAACTTCGAACTGCACACTCCCACAACCTTAGTACCGGACATCACTAATTTTCTCGTTTTGGTCTGATCTGTTGAACGAATAGCCCCATAAATGTGGGTTGGGAATGCTCCAGTCTTATATTCGATTGAACCAATACGACAATCTATGGTAGTCTTGATACGGAAGTGATTGGCAAGAATCTGACAGTCCTTGAAATTCTCATCATATTTTGGCATCAGACCACACAGAATCACACTCTGGCCGGATTTTACCAGCTCTATAATTGCTTCCTGATCCCTTTTAGACATGATCTCAGCACAGGGAATAAAAAGAAGTCGGTACTTATCCATGGTTTCCCATTCCCGGTTTTCGCGAACGCCAAAGCTAAGCTTGAGACGCATCAGATCACGGCAGAAACCGGTAATGGACTCATCGAGTAATCGATGGATATAGGTAAATGTCTTCTCACTGGACATCAAATTCAACCAGGAATAGAGACGGTTACCAACCACCGCTATTTCCGGGGCCATGTCCATCTCTTCAAGACCTATTGTCGAAATAGCATTATTGAACCGTTTAGCAACTTCATACCCTGATGATACTGTGCCATCGCTATGAAGCGGAGCGCCGTACCATCGGTCTCGATCCACAAACATGTAATGGTTCAAACCCTTGAATCCCGAAGAAATTGCGGCTGCAAAATAGAAACGCCGTGTGTTATTACCGATAGGAGCAAGTTCTTCCTCGCGTTCAGGATCGGATGCTGCCGCTCCGGAGGCAAACGATGAAGCGAATGCAAAACCATATTCAGCTTTAAGAAATCTGCCTTTCATAGCCAGATCAAAATAGGTGCTATCAGGAAATGTGCTGACACTTAGGAAAGGTGCCATTTCTTTGGGTACCAGATTGAAAGCCGGCAAAAGATCCCCGTCTCTGAAATAAAGCGAACGGAAAATCAATGGCTCAACTGTATAGGAAGTGAAAATGTCTTCAAGCGACTGGAGGTAGGTGCGTAAAACGTATTCCCGAAACCTGAACCAATCAAGAACTTTTGGGTAGTGTTTAAGTTCCAATCCGGTAAATTTTCGTGGAGGCTCAACATTTTCAAATTGAGAGTTCTTTTCCTTGTATTGAGCATTTAGTTTTTTGATGTCCCCATATTTTTCTTCAAGGAACTGGACATAATATTCCGATAACACATCAGGATTGTAATCAGCGCTGCCTGGATCAAGCAAACGACCAAACGAGGTCTCGTAGTCGAGTTCTACCATGAACACAGGACCACGAGGATGGACGTAATTCTTTGTTATATCGATGAAGGTTTTGAAGAAACTCCTGAGATGGAATTGGAAGTTGTTGTGAAGGTAACTCGGAAGATATCCGGTTTCAACTCCGTAATCCGGTTTCAATAGGATCTCTTGTCCGGAGGCATCACGTGAAAATATCTTCAGATCTCTGAATAAAAACTTTGGTAAACCACCATATTCAACCTGACCGGCTACCCACGGGCCCGGTCGCAGAATTACTTTAAATCCAAACTCACGGGCAAGTTCTAGAAAAACGATAAGGTCTTTTCTGGGATCAGTAAGACCAGCAAAATCGAAATGCTTGTCTTCATCCTGATGAACATTCCACGGTACCGCCGTAGATATAATTTTGAACCCCGCCCTTTTGATGCGCTCAAAGCAAATTGACCAATACCTCTTATCAATTCGGAAATAATGAAGTTCCGCTGAGTAAGGAGGGTATGTTTCTTTTCCTATTGAGAACCGGTTGCCAATTACTCCTAACATATAACGCCTTATATATCAATAATTTATGTTTTTATTGTCCTTTTCCGTATCAATGAATTTGCAAGATAGTAGAAACAAACAACGAAGTCAACACTAATTGTGTAATACGTTACACTACAATAGGTTATAAGGCGGCGCCTCAATCTTTGTTATTTCTCCTTGAAAGAATGAAATTGCCCTGATAACTTTTTTTTAGAATTATAATTTGTTAGTGAGCTTTTCTGTACGAGGAGGGAAATTTACGAAGAAGCTATAAGGCTTACGATATGTGGTGCATGTGACTCCTATTATTTTAATCATGAGACTCCTATTTGGGGTGTACCCCCCTTGTGGCTTCTCTGATTTTTTTCTGTGAGGAAGATGATCTTCCCCCGATAAAACGGACAGGTTAAGAAGATAGGGATTGCCGCCTTTCAAAGTCAACCGGGCTTTTGTAGCCCAGCGACGAGTGGCGGCGTTGACGATTGTAAAACACTTCGATGTA
>QNAG01000277.1 GCA_003641415.1 Candidatus Zixiibacteriota bacterium
ATTGATCAATTCTACTTTGCCGCGCAGCGGGAAGAAGATCTAACCCCCGACCGGTCAGCTCAGGAGCATCAAGATGAATATGGGTATCGATCAGTGAAATCATCGGGGCATGGTAGCAAAAGCTGGGGGGAAGAGATAGTGGTCAAAATGGACTTAAAGGGTACAACTTTCAGCTTGATAATCTGGAGTGACTATTGATTATCGGGTGACTACTAGAACGATCACACCCTCAAATTTCCCCGAGATTCAATACAATGCAGAACATATCCTCGAACTGCATGTGCATATGACCACCTTGCAGGAATCCGCGACAAAATGTAATATTAGTCAAGAAATCCTTGCATCTTGGTCGTTCTTTGGGAAGAGAGAGTAGGTTGAATAAAGGTGCCCCCCAGAACCATATGTAATTCTGTAAAGGTTTCAGGCTGTTGATACCCCGTTTCTTGTGACGGGGGAGTTTGTTTGGATATTTCTTTTTTATGATACGGCTCACTATATACTTACTTGCTCTATTTTAGAGGGTTTCACTGTCGTAAAAAAACTATCTTGTCATGTTTTTTGATATATGGATATTTGCATAACAAGCTATTAACTTTGTAAACAAGAGTCAAAATGCGATTTTTTAAAGATGGTCCGTCAATACCAGATGACTTGTTAACTGCCCGTGATGAAGGGCGCGTAGTCTTCTTTTGCGGTGCCGGTGTTTCAAGGGCACGTGCAGGGCTGTCAGACTTCTTTGGTCTTGCTGATAAAGTGATTCACAAGCTTGGTGTTCCAGCAGATAACCCAGCTTATCAGATTCTCCATGAAGCCAGAGAGATACACAAGCGAATCAATGTGAGTGGACTTATTTCTGCGGATCGTATCTTTGGATTATTAGAACGTGATTTTTTTGTGCGTGATATCGAAGCCGCTGTTGCTGAAACTTTACAACCCACCGAGGCTGTCGACTTATCTGCTCACCAAATTCTACTTGATTTGGCAACCACGCCAGAAGGCAAGGTGCGGTTGGTGACAACAAACTTCGATCGCTTATTTGAAGACTGTTGCGATACATTAAAAACCTGGCAATCACCTCATCTGCCTGATCCATCTCGACATAGTGAGATGGATGGGATCATTCACCTTCATGGCTGTGTAAATAAGGGCTACAACGGAGCGGAAGGCGACGGTTTTATTCTCTCAAGTTCGGAGTTTGGTCGCGCCTATTTATCGGACGGTTGGGCAACTCAGTTTTTCAGAGAAATTATAAACCGCTTTGTTGTGGTATTCATTGGATATACAGCAGATGACCCGCCTATTCAATACTTACTTGAAGCACTCAGTAAAGAAGTAGGTAAACTTGATGGAATTTACGCATTTCAATCTGGTCTGGCAAATGAAGCAGCAACAAAATGGTTGCACAAAGGTGTTGAGGCCATTCCCTATGCCGAAAATGATGGGCATAAGATCCTATGGGAAACACTATCAGCTTGGGCAGAAAGGGCAAAGGCGCCTGATGAATGGTACAACTCGGTCATTAATTTTGCCAAGAAGGGACCAGAGCAACTTGAACCTCATGAACGTGGCCAAGTAGCACACATAATTTCAACTGTTGAAGGTGTTCGGAAATTTTCGGATGGCGATGACCCACCACCAGCGGAGTGGCTTTGTGTATTCGACCCCTCTCGGCGCTATGCGAGACCAGGGTACGCAGGGGGATTTGGCGAGAAGGGACCATTCGTTGATCCATTCGATCTTTACGGGTTGGACACTGATATTGTCCCCAAGCAAATCGATCCAGACGATCATTTTAAAAAGCGGGAAGTTCCCTCAACTGCATGGGATGGCTTTGCGGCAAATAAACTGGATCGGCAAAATCTTAAGGATGATAGTTTCTCAGCTATCCGGGGATATTGGGCCACAAACGTTTCTAGTCTTCCATCGCGCCTATTCGAAATTGGCACATGGATAATGAAAGTTGCAGACCAACCTGCTTCGATATGGTGGGCGGCAAGTCAATTCGGACTCCATCTAGGGATACAAAAGAGAATTCAATGGAAATTGGAGTGCTCGCAAAAAAATGCTAGGTCGGTGACACATCAAGCGTGGCGGTACCTATTTGAGGCTTGGGAAAGGAACAGAGAGAGCTTCTATAGGGATTGGTATGAGCTGAAAGCAACGATTGACAAAGATGGCTGGAATAGTGCGGTAATCAGAGAATTCGCCGCAATCAATCGCCCATATTTAAAAGTGGAGCAGGATTATTGGGATAGACTGACACCACCTCAATGGGAGAAAAATATTAGGGTTCAGGATATGTTGAAATTAGACGTAGAGTATCCTGAACCTATAGATGATGTGAATGTTCCTGATGAGTGGCTCACATTTGTGGTACGAGAACTTCGGAAAAACCTCGAGCATGCGTTGCAATTGGAAACTGAACTTGGAGGATATGGGCTGAATACCATCAGTCCGATTATACCGGATGATACACCAGATGGTAATCACTATACGCGAATGCATGGCTTATCGGGTATCGTTATATCGTTTTCGTCGTTTTTCGAATACTTGATTAAATTTGACACGACATCAG
This sequence comes from Candidatus Zixiibacteriota bacterium, assembly GCA_003641415.1. Taxonomy (GTDB): domain Bacteria; phylum Zixibacteria; class MSB-5A5; order GN15; family FEB-12; genus B120-G9. Next base: position 2,576 of record QNAG01000277.1, read on the forward strand.
CAAAACAAGAGTTAAAAGCGTGGCCCATAAATGATGACACAATTTTCTCCCGATTAAGGATATGGGCATCTGGAAAGAGTGAGTTGGTCTCAGCGCAAGCTTTTGGACGAGTCATTGCAGGATTGAGCGATGATGCTTTTTGGAATAGCTACCACCAAAGAGATCTCCTACTGGTTTTATCAAAGCGTTGGTGTGACTTGAGCAAGCAAACACGAAAAGAAATTGAAAACCGCCTCATTCAAGGTCGAAGTAAGTGGGACAGCGAAGACGATGCCGAATTCGAAGAGCGCAAGGCGTGGGTGACTTTAACCCGTCTTCGCTGGTTGGCAAACAATGGGTGTAAATTCACTTTCGATTTAGGCGCTAAAACCAAGAAACTTCAGATTTTAGCTCCTGAATGGAATCCGAAATATGCTGAAAAGTCCGCTGAGTCTATGGAAGGTCGTATTGGTTGGGTTAAAACTGAAACTGAGTATTCAGCACTTCTAGGTGAACCTCTTGAGAGCATACTTGGAAAAGCTTATGAGTTGGGTGGAAGGAAAGAAGATTTTCTCGTCAAGAATGATCCATTTGCCGGATTTTCAGTCGAATACCCCATCCGAGCGTTCTCAGCTCTTACCAACGCGGCGAAACGCGATGAATATCCAGAATGGGCGTGGCGCACCTTCTTGAACGCTGAAGCACGAAAGGGTGACAAGCCCAAATTCTCAGCACTTATTGCCGAACGTATTTCAAGATACTCCAATGATGCCGTGGCTGAATTTGTTCGGCCCGCATCAGACTGGATATTGGATATAAGCCAGCATCTATCATCTAGTTTTCCTCAATCATTCGATGGAATAATATCGAAATTAATCAATGTGCTTCGTTCTCAACCGCCTGGCAGC
>QNAG01000278.1 GCA_003641415.1 Candidatus Zixiibacteriota bacterium
AATGATTCGACAGAGAAAATTTCAATTATCAATACGACCTGACGTACCTCAGTTCTTCAACAAAATTGTCTTCTCGTATGTTTGCATTGAGGGAATACTAGAACCTGTACCATGCTCCTTAATCGTTATCACAAGTCTGACCGCCTTCAGATCACGAACAAGTGCTGGAAGATTAGCATTTATATTTACAGCGAGAGAATCGACTGAGTTACCGCCTGCTGTACTGACACCTGTCGGTGGAACCGTCTGAAACCAATCCAAGCCATCATTGTCAGCATCATAACCATAACTGACTTGAAAACCGATAACACCGGGCATAACTTTATCATCATTACGATAGAGCCAAGGAACTGTATCCGCGGGAGTTGCGGCAGATTTTTGTTCTACATACCAGACAATGGCCGGGACAACTTCTGTGTCCATTGCAGATCCAGTGGTAACATAACTACCGGCTAGCGCCTCTGCACCTTGGAAGTGAATCGTTGAACCAGTAATATTCCCAGTCGAGAGCCCCTCAAGAGAAAAAGTACCTGTTGAGCTTGCCCCACATATAATAATAGCAGCATCAGACTTAAAGTCAGTTGCGATGGTCACCTCTTCTCCCATGTTTATATTAAGATTATCAACTGTCACAGACAAGGCTCCAGCAGTCACAGGCGCAGTCAACTTGGCAAAATAACCACCTTTTTCCTTTTGGCTGGCTACCAGATAATAGTAGTCTGTGGGACTTTCCACAATATTACCATCAGCAGAATTATTGTCCGTAACATCTTCCAATATGGACCAGCCATTAGCCAGATAGAGGCGATCCCGATACATGGGGTCTGTTTTATCGCCATCATTGTTGAGATCATAATCCAGATTAGCTTCCGTGATGTCATCGAGAGAATCACTATCATTATTGAAATCATAATCACTGGTAAAATCACTCTCAATGGCTGTTTCGTATTGATCGTCTTCTGCCAGTCGGGTTTGTAATGCCAAGCCAAACCCAGCCATATTCAGATCCCGTTTCAAAAGTTGGAAAGTTGCTTTGACAACCGTATTTTTCTCGTTTTCACGAAGGCTTGTGCCGTTATGCCGGTTAAAGTTCTGCAGTCCTGCAGTTACTCCCGCGAGAGTCACAACAATGATAACAGTAGCAACCATCAGTTCGACAAGGCTGAATCCAACTTGAGAATGGAATAACCGAGGTAGTATTGTTTGACGATGTTTTGTGATCATTTTCATCATTACTTCCTCTGGGTAAAAAAAGTGGTTTCCAGAAAATCTAATCCCCGGACAGAAACGGGCCAGTAGACGGTCATTTGACCACGGGCTAAAACATCTTGAAGAAGATACTTTTCGTCAATCGCAATCTTCACCAAAAAATGTTCCGTAGCCCCACCGCCGCCGCCAACCGAATCATCTCTGATCAGGGTACGTGAAACTCCTCTCCAGCGGACATAGTTATACCCCGCAGGAACGCTGGTATCAGCAGTACTAAATAGAGCTGTATTGTAAGGAGCTCCAAGGCCAGACAAAGTATCCTGATCACCAACATTGCTAGAAGTCTGTAGCTCAAGGTTCGATAAAGTCATAATCTTTTCGATCTCACTAACCAGAACACTCTTGCTAAGATCTGCCTTTTTATTACTCTGGGACAATCGTAATGCTGAAGTTTGCAAACCAACCAAAGCAACCAATCCGATTGCTAAGATAACTAGGGCAACCATCGTTTCGACCAAGGAAAAACCTCTTTGGTTTGAATAGGGAATTTTCATTATAATTCCTCCCAGAGGTCACCAACGGTACAACCATCACCACCACAATCATCAGTATTAATATAATAGCGTAACATTCCAGCGAGAGAGACCATCTCAATTCTGGTGGCAGTCCCAGAAGCCGTAAGAAAAATATTGCGGTTAGCGGCACCACTCATCACTAAACCAAGGGGATCAAAGATAATTCTTCCACTGGGTAAGGTGGTATTATCAACTGAGACTCGGCTGGAACAGAGTTCATCTCCACCGGTTCCGTGAATAAGAATGGTATCCCCACTCTCATGAACACCATTAGAGTTCATATCTAAAAAACCAATATAATACTCACTCAAACCATCACCATCGATATCCTCCGCTTTTGCAGTATTGGTCAATTGGAAAACAGCTCGATGTCCCTCACTCTGTGCATAGCTTCGAATTAACTGAATATCGGAAATCATATTAGTGCCACAATCACGGACATTCCTTCTCGCAAGTGCTGGCTTCATGCTTATACCACCAGCCACTATCAAAATAGCAGCAATGACCATCACCACAATAAGCTCGATAAGTGAGAATCCTTGCTTGTTTAAAAAGTATCGTTTCAATACCATAGTGTTCATATTTAAAATTTTCATACTTGACCTGTATTTTTCAGTGTTTTCTTATGAAAGCTGTTATCGCTTTTCACGCCAGAGAAGAATGTCTAATGCAGTACTGAATGCCTGTGGATTCAATTCAACCTTTTCAATCCCACCACTGGATGAAGTTGTCACACCAGAAGCTACCGCCGTTCCGCTGCCTGATTGTCCTTCCATAATCATCGGCTGAGAAGGAACTCCCCCAGTTTCCAATTCAACACTTCTAACATCGTTGAGAGAATTACCAGAGCTGTCCTCGAGATTTAAAAATAAATTAGATTGAAATGCTCCAGATCTGTAATCCACAGCGTAAAAACGTGATTTTCCACCACCGCAGGGTGTATCAAGAGGCTCATATGTTGTAAAGAAGACAAAACCACCATAAACTTCTGCTCGCTTCATGACTCTTTCATTACGATTTTTTGCTGTGGTCGCGCCAGTCGACGTGTTATTTATAAAATCAATATTGGCTTGGCCCAGAGAACTATCAGCATTCTGTCCCAGTTGAATATACCAGGAGTCACCAGCAGAATTAGATCCCGTACTAAATGTCATATTGGTGAGATCCGAAAATTCATATGGTACAGCAGTACTGAGCTTGTCTTTCAAGCCAAAAAATGATTGATAAGGGTAACTCGCATCATATTCATCATAATCACCTGACCCAAAATAGACCCAATATTCATTATTACTCACGCCCTTAGCAATTCTTGGTTGCGCAACAACTGGATAGTCAGGGTCATCAGGAACAGATGTTGTTGCATAGTCGGTGGGCTTGTAAAGAAGGTCACAAGGGAGTGTACCGCCGGAAGTTGTATCACTTAAAGTATCTCCATCAGCGAGAGGAGCTGAAGCATCAGTTCGTCCGATCCGATCACCGAGCACCCGCCAGAGAGCACCATAATAGTCGCCAAAATAGACCTTCTCAATCTCACCAGTCGTTGCATTTCGCAAAACAGCTAAGTCAGTGAGGGCATTACCAACCTTATCACTGACTTTGAGTTGTTTAAGAATAGTCCCATCAGCAAGATCAATCACGGTCAACCAAGCGGTACTGGTTTCAT
>QNAG01000279.1 GCA_003641415.1 Candidatus Zixiibacteriota bacterium
CCCTCTACCTTCTCTTCCAGAGCAACACCGCATTGTGGAGAAAGTCGATTCGTTGATGGCACTCTGCGATGAACTGGAGACCAAACTCAAACAGTCGCAATCCACCGCCGAAGCCCTTGTAGATACCGTCGTCCACGAACTGACCACACCATGAGCCAGCGATCCGACAGGCAGCCAGCGGGAGCCGCGCCCACCACAGGACTGGTTCCGCCGAGTTTCTTTTTATAGGTTACAATGGTTCCGTCCCCTCACTCAGAATTCTGATATATTTAGCATAACCATAGAGTTTGGCGCGTCCCTCCGAAGGCACTTGGTGCACCACGCCGAGCCGCTCAAGGTGACCGAGAGCCGTGGTCGCGGTAGGAATAGACACGGATGTCTCCTCAGCAGCCTGTTTTATGTTCACGATTGGTCTTTGCTGCATGATTCGGTGAATCCGCAGGGCCGAACCGGCAGCCCTTCCAAGCGACTCGACACGCGTCTGATCGTCGTTGAACAATTCTACCAGCCGCTTAGCGGTGCTCACCGCTTGACCGGCCGTTTCCTCCACACCGGTGAGAAAGAAAGCAAGCCATGACTCCCAGTCGCCGTTGGTGCGGACTTGCTGGAGAAGACGATAGTATTCGGACCGGTGGGTTTTCAGATAGAGGCTCAGGTAAAGAGTTGGTTCGGAGAGTATTCCCTCTGAACAGAACAGCAGAGTTATCAGCAGCCGTCCCAGACGTCCATTACCGTCAAGGAATGGATGAATCGATTCGAATTGTACATGGGCCAGGGCAGCCTTGATCAGGAGCGGCGTCCTGATTGGGTCGTCGTGCAAGAAATTCTCGAGCTGTCCCATGCATTCCATGACATTGTCGGGAGGTGGCGGGACGTAGATGGCATTGCCGGGCCTGGTTCCGCCGATCCAGTTTTGGGAGCGTCGGAATTCGCCAGGGTTTTTCTCGGCGCCGCGACCATGACCCAGCAGGATTTTGTGGATTTCCTTGAACAGTCGCAGGGAAAGCGGGAACCCATTTTTGATTCGTCTTAGGCCGTATTCCATGGCGACGACGTAGTTCGAGACTTCCTGAACGTCATCCATCGGTACACCAGGCGCAGCCTTGCTTTCATGTTTAAGCAGATCGGACAGCGACGATTGAGTACCTTCTATCTGTGACGACAATACGGCTTCTTTCCGGATGTACATATAGAGGAAAAGAGATGAGTTCGGCAGAATCGTGGATATGGCATCCAGGCGTCCAAGCGCCGCCATGGCCCGGCCCAACTGCGTCTGAAGATCGGCGTCAATCTTCAATTCCGGTTGGGGCGGTAATGGGGCCGGTATGAAGGCTTGGCATTTCTCTTCGCCTACGGTAGAAATTATCGTAACATCGCCTGCTGATTTTCTTTGCACTTTTTCCCCAAATTAAAGGTATTTTAAATGCCGGTTCTTTAATTAAAAGATAGTGCCATTTCCTTTAATAAGCAATTAAAATCCGCCGCCGAATTAAAGGTATTTTAATTCCCACGTTTCAAATTAAAGGGAAACGCCATTTCCTTTAATTTACAGTCTATATAAGAAACTGCCCTTTTCTAATCAAGATCAGGACAGTTGATTAGGGAAGGATATTATCACTCTTGACGATTCAAATGAATGGGTACTGAATCTCTCTGCCCGCCAATCGGTGGAGTAGCGAACAATTTTGAAACATTCTCTGTCGGAATAAAAGGATATAGATAAACAGACGTAGATTTCGGGACTAATGAGTTGTCTTTCAGGCTGAAAGCTTCGGTCACTTCGATGAAATGGTTGCCTTTCGCACCCGGCGCTGACATCAAAATGCCATGCTCCGACATCAGCAATAGAATCGCAACAGCTTGATTTGTTTTTGAATTTCATTTCTGGAGTTCATGCTTGACAAATATGATGTGATGGCGTTTAATGTTGACATATGGAACTTGCCCTGTAATAGAAGTCATCATCACGTATCTCATTAGGCATACAGCTCCCACCTCTGCTGTGTATGAGGATAGTGGTGTAACTTCTAATCTCCAATAGAAATCCAAAAAACTAAAACAGCTTAGGTAGTAAGCATGCTCAATACCATGGGACGATTAGTAAGAATCTAAGGAGATATGGACAATGAACGATAACGAACAAATGGGGTTTCTTTACAAATTATTCGATACCTCTTTGCCTCGCCTTGGTCCAAGAGACGACCGTTCAACCAGGAAAGCGCTGGACATGCTGCTTTCAGAAAGATCGAAACGAGTGGATGAACCAGGTACTGGCAAGCTAAGAATCCTGGATATCGGATGCGGGAACGGCGCACAGACCATTCAGTTGGCTAAACATATTGATGGGACAATCTTGGCTGTGGACAATCATCAGCCGTACTTGAACGAGTTACAACGCCGCGCTGAAGCCGAGGGTGTTTCGGACAAAATCCAGCCTTCCTTGAAAGATATGTGCGACTTGGGGTTGCCCGAGGGTTCCTTTGATCTGGTCTGGTCGGAGGGTGCCCTCTATGTCATGGGATTCCGTGAGGGACTGGTAATATGCCACTTCCTACCGGCTCCTGATGGGTTTTTGGCGGCGAGCGAACTTTGTTGGTTGCGGCCAGATCCTCCGGCAGAGTGCCAACAGTTTTTTGCCAATGAGTATCCTGCAATGGTGGATATTGTTACTAACTTGTCCATCATAGAGAGCTCTGGATACAAGGTAGTCGGCCATTTCACTCTTCCGGAGTCAGCCTGGTGGGAGTCATATTATCATCCACTGGAAGATCGGCTTCAATCATTTCGGAAGAAGTATGCCACAGTTCAGAAGTAGCTCGATATGATCGATTCTGTCCATATGGAGATCAATATCTATCGCAAGTACTCCAGCTACTATGGATACGTGTTTTTTCTGGTGCAGCATAGTCAATAATAGTATTTCTATGTATTGAAATACGCTGGTTCTTGTTTTTGAGCGAATTGTAACCAAGAGAAAGGAGTTGTCACATGACACACGATTGGGAGAACAAGAAAGACAGATTTGAAATCACGGACGTCAGAAAACTCTCAGGCAATTTTTTGCCCGGGCTTCTCAAAAAAGCCGGACAGGTTGAGGTGGGCGACGGCATGTGTGTGATTCAGAACTTTGAGCCGATTCCGCTTTATCCCGCTATGGCGGGTCTTGGTTTTGAGCATCTTACCGAGAAAGTGTCGGACGGCGAGTATCGTGTCTATTTTCACAGGGCTGAGAAGAAAGACGCTGCCTTTACCGGCGTTGGCGATATGCCACTGAAGCCGACCGCCATTCTAAATTTCAAGGAGATTGACAATTCTTTAGCTGACATCGTTGTCAACTTCTGGAATCTGACCTGGGGAAAAGAAAACACAGCCATCGATCAAAAAACCAAATTGCTTTTGTCGTTGGCAAACGGCGTAGGTGCAGGCAGGTTTCGGCAGGCAAC
>QNAG01000280.1 GCA_003641415.1 Candidatus Zixiibacteriota bacterium
GAACGGGCAGCCTTTGCCAACCGTTTCCGGGTAATTCAGGCACAAAAATCATATTATGACTTGCTGAAAGCCATCCCAACCTCTCCCCCGCCACAGCCTCCGGCAAACCAACCCGGCGGGAAGAAACCTTGACCTGCTCGTCATCTTCAATTTGATCTCTTGAGAAAGTTAGTACGGGGCAACTCTGTCTCCGAACCGGCCATCAGACTTCCCGGGGAATAGTTCCTTCCCTTGTTGTGACGGGTCTTGCGGATCCAACTTGTTGGATTCGTGTGATATTATGCAAAGGCCGCTCCTCGGATTATATTATGATTAGATTCAACCTGAAAGGAGCGACCATGTCAAAAAAAAGATATTTAGGAATCGATGTTCACAAGAGACAATGTGTTTACACTGAGATCGATTCCACCGGAAAGATATTACGGCAAGGTAGTTTTAGCAACACCTTTATGGGAATCTCTGATTTCGCCAGTACCCTTTCCCCACATGTTCAGTTGGTTATGGAGCCGGTTTTGAATTACCTGTGGATTCTGGATCAAGTGGAACCCTATGTTGGTTCTGTTCACGTGGCGGTACCGTTCAAAGTAAGAGTGATAGCGGAATCGAAGTCCAAGACAGACAAGTATGACTCACGCATGCTGGCCGAGTTATTACGGGTTAATTTTCTGCCGGAGTCGTGGATTCCAACTGGTGAGATTCGCCAGTTACGGGAACTGATCCATCAACGTTATCATTTGATCAAACAACGTGTAATGAATAAGAATCGTATTCGTCATTTACTTTTAAATCAAGGGATCAGCATTCCGGTCAAGGATATTTCCTCTCCCAAGGCCAGACAACTGATGGTCGGTTTGTATGTGCCGCCGGTAACCCGCCAGGTTCTTGAGACTTGTCTTGAGATAGTGAACCATTTGGAGTCCCAGATAAAGAAGATTGATCAGCAGATTCAACAGAGGGTAAAGGATAACGAGTTGGTCTCACTCCTGCGGACAATTCCGGGGATAGCAGAAGTGCGTTCAGCCGTTATTTACGGAGAGATAGGTGATGTGACACGTTTCAGCAGTGCCAAGGCTCTGGCCAGTTTTAGTGGTTTAACACCCACTGTCAGGTCTTCAGGGGAGACCGTCAGGAGAGGCGGTATTACGCACCGCGGGTCCAAACCGTTACGTCATGCTTTAGTGGAAGCCGCCATGGATGTCATCAAACGGTCATCCTCTTTACGGCGGATGTATTATCGTATCTTGTATCGTAAGGATAAAGCCACAGCTCGGGTTGCCGTAGCCCGGAAGTTGGCTGTGATAATTTATCATATGCTTCTTCGTAAGGAGGCTTTCCGACTCGAGAGAGCTTGAAAAATAATAACGCATCGGAATTGCAGTAGATGGTCAGCCCGTTGGCAGGTCAGGATCGATAAGAATCCGTTGGTGTGTGAGTGGGCGGCTGTCATAATGAATAATATCGTGGGACTTCCCGGTGAAGAGCCCGTATAGGTGACTATAACAATCCGATTGCAAACTCTGGGGGAACAATGACCAAACATAAAAGAAAATAATAACATTATTCCCTTGACTGCGGCCTTTTCATAGGTGACCTACCGCATTCCTAACCGGTAAGTAATGTGTCGGGTCACAATCCGCCTGCGGCGGCCAAAGATATGGCTCGACGGAACTCACCCACATCAAGGGGTTTGTTGAAAAAGTTCTGGTATTTGTTATTGTGTATATTTGATTTTTGGAATGCAGACAAAGAGAGAACATAAACAGCATGAGATGATGCTCCTTCCGTCTATGGAGAGTTTGATACCTAAGGATCACTATCTTCGTCGGCTTGATCGTGTATTGGATCTGGGTTTTGTGCACGATGCGGTTCGCGACCGTTATTGCCAGAACAACGGTCGTCCGTCGACAGACCCGGAAGTGGTCGTACGGTTGTTTCTGATCCAGGCGATGGACGGTATTTCCCATGTACGGGAGTTGATGCGTCAAGTTCAGGTGAATCTTGCTTACAGGTGGTTCATCGGTTATCGATTGGATGAGAAGTTGCCGGATCATTCGACGCTTTCTAAGGCATTGGATCGACTTGGTGACGATGTATTCAATGAGTTATTCGAACGTAGTATAGCTCAGTGCAAGAGGAGCGGTTTGATCGAGGGTCGTGTATTGCATGTAGATGCGACGACGATCCGAGCTGATTTGGATCGTAATCGTGTTGGCAAGCCTGACAGTCCCGATCCAGATGCCCGCTTTGGTCATTAAACTGGAACCGGGCTACAAGCAGCATACTGTGGCGGACGGTCGTTCGCGTGTTATAGTTGGAATGTCGGTAACGGCAGCTAACAGTTCCGAGCATGATAGTGCGGTGGGAGTTATAGATAAAGCGGTAAGGAGCTTGAAGACTATTCCTGAGGCGGTCTGTGCCGATGCGGCCTATGCCAGCGGTAATAATCGGGCATCTTTTGATGAGCGTGGAATCCGATTAGTGAGTCCGCCACCAAAGGCACGGACATATACAGGTGATAAGTATTTCACAGTAGAGGAATTTGTTTATGATGAGATAGGAGATGTTTTCACTTGTCCTGCCGGCGAGATTTTGAAGTATATAGGACGAGTCAAGGATCGTCCTAATCAGCGTCGTTATGCGGGGTTACGAAGAGTCTGTCGTAAATGTAAGCTTAAAGACAAATGTACCAAATCAGATCGTCGTCAATTAAAGGTGGGAGTCAATCATGCTGCCCTAATTCTTTTTCAAGCGGAGAGTCGCACCGAGAGTTTCAAGAAATTGTATCGCAGTCGAGCGCCGGTGATAGAGGGAGTATTCGCAGAGGCGAAAGAGTGGCATGGATTGAGACGGGCTTGGCGACGTGGTATGGCTAAAATGCAGCAGCAATGTCTGTTAATCGCAGCAGTCATCAATTATAAGCGGTTGGCCACCCATACTAACGGGTGTTATAGAGTTCTTTCAGCCCTGAAAACAGCCATTGGCTACTTGTTCTGGCACTTCTCTTCTCATCTGTGGAACGAAAACCGACCGTCTCCACAAATCAACCGCATATGATGCTCACCTTAGACGTAAACCAGGGTTTATCAACAAACCCCTTACTGTGGGAAAAGTCCGAACGCTATTCTAAAAATCCACAAACGGCAACAGTTTCAAGCCGTGCAATAGCACGATCAAAATAGCCAGAGGGGTAAGGAAGCGCACAACGATCTTGAAGGCAAAATAAGTCTTCGGACCGAACTTAAGTTCTTCCAGCCGTACTTTGTCCTTAATGACCCAGCCGATAAAGATCACCGTAAAAAGTCCTCCAATCGGCAACATATAATTGGTGGAAGCCAGATCTATGAGAGCGAAGAACGAAATATCAGTGAACGGGACCTTGATA
>QNAG01000281.1 GCA_003641415.1 Candidatus Zixiibacteriota bacterium
AGCCAAACGTAAAGTTCTTCAGCACAGTATCCGGATTAGCAATGGATATGAATAGCTCTTTCTGTCCGAAAGAAGCAAGACCGCCACAAATAAATGTCCCCGTCATCGAATCAACCACCACATACGGTTGCGCAGCCACAGCCCCGTTCAGCATTAGAGCAACCATCAAACATAGTTATTATCACACGCATCATAATTTCCTCCCGCCTCTCCCGCCTATGGATTTGATCAACCCTATATTGTAAAATAAGAATAGTTGACTCATTAGTTAACGAATAACTGAATACCTTACGGTTAGCCTATAATGAAAATTTGTAAAATACACTATCAAAGTTATATCGTTTCGTTTGCTTCCAGCTCAATCATTGATTATGGATAGGCTCTATGTTTATGGCTTGGTTCGGTTTTATAGTATCGCTCGCAACAATTGTTATCGTAGCAAGAAAAAATCTTGCCTTGGCTCTTGCTGGCGGAGCAGTTGTCTTGGGCTTGTTTACTATGCCTATTTTAGAGGTAACCCACCAGATTCTCAGAACAGTGTCGGATTTCTCAATCATCTGGCTTGCATTGGCAATGGGTATGATTCCCATCCTCGGTGGTATAATGATAGAAAATGGTCAAATTGAGAGCCTTGTTCAAAATGTCCGAATCAAGAAACGTTACCTGCTAGCTTTTGCCGCTGCTGGAATGGGTCTGCTTCCAATGCCCGGCGGTGCGCTGCTTTCGGCTCCTATCCTTGAGCAGGTCGGACCTAATGTCCCAAATGATATTAAGGCAGCTGTAAACAATTGGTTTCGTCACCTGTTTATTCTGATCTACCCCCTTAGTTCAGCACTAATCGTCGCTGCAAAGATTGCAGAGCTTGATGTATATGTCGCCATCCTATATCTACTGCCTATCGGTTTGATAGCAGCCCTTCTCGGCTATATCCTCTTCCTGCGTAATATTCATGGTACCACAAAATATCATAAACCGTTTTCCTGGCGTGGACTTATCGTACCCTTGACGGTTATTCTCAGTGCCCCGGTAATCGACTTTAGCCTCAAGAGAATATTTTCAATCGGCACTTTTGCTACCTTAACCGGAGTCGCAACCGGACTTATTCTTGCCATTATATTAGGGGAAAAAAGAGTTGATATCGCCGGAGTGGTTTCAAAAACGCGACCATGGAATTTCGCCTTAATCATTCCGGGGATGTTTCTATACCTGTATATCTTTCAGGAATCAAACGCCCGCGATATCATCGCCACTATCCCTCTCCCCCCCCTGATACTGGCTTTGACGGGAGGTTTTATATTGGCTGTAGCTACTGGCCGCGTGCAACTGCCAGCGTCGATAGTATTGCCGGTTTATCTTGCTACCGGTGAACCTATGACACCTTTCATCTTCGCTATGATTTACGTTGCAACATTTTTCGGCTATATCGGATCACCGGTACATCCCTGCCTGATCGTAAGCTGTGAGTACTTTCACGTATCTGTTACAAGAATGGTGCGAAACCTGGCCGTGCCAACGCTCGTAATCATCCTTCTGGTTCTGATAGCAGCATGGATTACTTTGCTATAACCTATAGTCCTCGCGGTTATTAACAACACTCAAGTTCTGCGAAAAAACACTTTCTGCGATATTGGAACAACAGATTCTGCGCTTTAGCATACATTAACTACAAATCAGAGTTGCAATAAAAGAGTATCTCGTTGTCCGATAACACAAATCCACCTTAATGGCGGGACTGGCATATCATTTGATTACTTAATAAAGCATCGGAGAGACGACGTAAGTTTGACAGCCCGCAACCTGTCAACTTACAGGAACACATAAGTAGTATTTCTTGGCGGTTAGGCTGCTTAATAATTTCTCCGGTTGGTGAGGAGAGAGAGGTCTTGACTAACGTTAAGACCTTTTTCTTTTGTCTTTATTTCTACCTTTAACCCAAGTGAAGCGTCTCAAAAAATCAGTCATTCAGCGAAGAACAAACTTCTGAATCTCATCGTCCGATGCTGGGACAACTACGTATACCCTGCCTTCACTCTCTTCTCCAACAGTGATCTCTACTCTTGATTCTCGCCTGAGTGAAGTATACCGGGCGGTAATTGCCGCTGCTCTAACAATGTTCTCCTCGCTCTGATTACCAATAAGAAGAGTTATTGGTGAACCACAGTTGAGAGCTTCAAGCTTTATATGATGCGGCCGGCGATAAGCTAAAATAGCATTGTTGTCTACCTCGTTCCGGCCTATAATTATCTTGGTGGTCGCATCAAATCGAAAGTGACGCCCTACGCGCAGGAGATTAATATCATCAAAAGAGATATTATCGGTATGAGCAATCAAGTCACGTAACCGCATTGAATAATTTACATCCGTAAGCAGACAACCCGATGCCGGGTTGGGGTAGTCATCGAGATCAAACTGGTGAGCCAGCTCAATCTGTCGCTTTCGGCTACGCCCCTGGATGTTCTCCATCTCCTCCCTGTTTACCAACCCATTAAGCTCTGGTTCGGTAGGAGGCAGTAATTTCGCCGACAGAGGCCGTAGAAGTTTTCCTTTCAAACCAGTTTTATTAACAACTAGGTTCAATTTATCCCGAACCTGAGACATGGGGCGCTGGCCAAGCACTTCTCCAGTTATAATAAAGTCCGCATTTAACAATTCCATTATCTCGTGTGCCTCTTTGAGCATCAATATGCGGCAATCAGTACATGGGTTCATATTCTTTCCCCACCCATATTTCGGATTAACAACGATATCTACAAACTTCTGTCCCAGATGTATTAGCTTTACATCAAAACCGAACTTTTCCGCAACCGAATACAGATTCGCTCCAGATGATGCTCTATCATCAAAATCACATCCGAAATGTGTTTTGAAAGTAACCGCAGTAACCTTTATATTCTGTCGGAGTATCAAAAGTATGGCGAGCGTTGAATCAAGTCCTCCGGAATATAGCGCAATTGCATGCCCACGTTTATTAGTATCTTGCTTAAACATTGCTCAAAAACATCACTCTACTTCATCCTCAAGTTTCACTTATTGAAAGAACAACAAACAGGCTGACATTCTTTCAAATCCTTGTCAATATAGCTAATAGCACAATATCTCCCAAGGCAAATTGCTTTGACTTGAAACATCAATATACCTAACCCCGGATTTCCCGGATGAATCTGTACACAAGAATTGAAACTCGTTAGCGTATAGTCCACAGAGAGAATTTGACAGAGACTTTTAGTCCTCTATGTGTGTGAAGACACAATTGGTGAAGGCTATAAGGACACTCTGAGGTTCAATTTTGAATGGAAACCGACATTGCTACAGCCAAAGCACGACTCTTGGCACTGGTTGGTTATTTCACTCTCGAACCCGGTATG
>QNAG01000282.1 GCA_003641415.1 Candidatus Zixiibacteriota bacterium
ATATTACCTTAGTTCCTTTTGCTAAAACGGTTGGCAGTAATGGAAACTCCCAAGTTTGGAATTATTGGCCGACAAACACCATTGTAGATTTCTCTGTAGATACTTTGACTCCTACCTCTGGAACCTTCAGAATTAACTATGAAGATGTGGAGCAAGGGGCTGATCATGATATGGATGATATTGTTGTTTATACTTACCAGTTGGTAGACAGTTCTGGAGCTTCTGTTTCAGATCCATCATCTGCAACTGCGGTAGATATCAGCCTGTCCACGACTTATGCTTCGGGTAGTTATATTCAACATGCCGGTTATATTATCTCTGGGACAACTGCAGATGGGACCTACCTTGAAGTAACAGATGATGATACTAACCCAGGTGATGACTTTCTTGTGTTTTTGGATACGCCACCTGGGAGCAGCCCAATTACAAGTGCAACTGCTGTGACGCCCAACCGTGATCAATCTGGAAACACCCATAATGTTGACCTGGGAGTTCTCCCTAAATCAACGACTAGACGTTTTACACCAAGTTCTTCTAGTGCGACCGCAGCTCAACTATTGAAAAATCCTCTCTGGTATGCGGCCAAGTGGGGTGCTTTTGATGATAAGGATGGTGATGGAACCCCTATCGAATTTGATGATGATGGTAATCCTGATAACTCTGAGTGGGATAAGGATGGTGATGGGATTCCAGACACCTATTATTATGTGACAAATCCTCTAAGACTTGAGCAGCAACTTAATAAGTCTTTTGCCTCTATTCTTAATCAGGCCTCATCGGGAACGGCAGCTTCGGTTATTTCTAATACCCGAAGTGGTGAGGGGGCGATTTACCAGTCAGTTTTCTTTCCGAGTAAAACCGATGAAGACGGTCATACGGTCAGTTGGGCTGGGCAGATTCATGCTCTGTTGATGGATGCGTATGGCAACATGCGGGAGGATACACTTGCTAACGGGCGGCTCGATCTTGTTGATGACTATATTATTGTCTTTAATGAAGATGGGACGGTAGACCGCTATAAGGATGTGGATGGTAATCAGAAGATAGATACTACAGAAGATACTCCTGTTGCTGCTTCTACAGATTTTGATGAGTTGCAATATCTGTGGGATTCTTCAGACTGGCTAAACGCCACAGCACTGGACAGTAATATTGCTTCCCAGAGGGACATATCCTCTTATTTAAGCGATGCTGCAAGCCTGTATATTTTTACTTGGGTTGATGGTAACCGAGATGCAGCTGTCGAATCTGGTGAGATAAAAGATTTCGTATGGCCTTCTACGTCTCCTTCTGTTGACGACCTGGAGAACATAGATGAAATTTATCCATATTTGACTCTATATCCCACATTTCTTGATACCCCTTCAGCAATCTCTGATTTGACTTCTGCTGAATTGGATACTTTTCTTGTTGAGCAGACAGAAAGGGAAATTAATTTTATTCGAGGTAAAGATTATCTTGATAGCTCGGGCAACCCAACTCCTTTGACTGATAGTGGTGACGGAGATATTGCTGGGACTGAGATGCGGTCACGATTGTTTGACGGAAAGACCTGGCGGTTAGGTGATATTACTTATTCTACCCCGACTTTGGTCGGTCGCCCGGCAGAAAACTTCCATCTTCTCTATCGGGATTCCACTTATGCTATTTTTGCCGCAAAATATAAAAACAGGCGGCAAGTTATTTATGCCGGCGCTAACGACGGTATGGTACATGCGTTTAATGGTGGTTTTTTTGATGCTCAAACTAAGCGCTTTTGTATCGACTATCCGTGTGATACGGATTCATCCATGCCGCCTCTTGGATCAGAATTGTGGGCGTATGTTCCCTATAATCTACTACCGCACCTTTATTGGTTGACACAAACATCTTACGATGAAACGGAACATGTCTATTATGTTGACCAAAAACCGAGAATTTTTGATGCGAAGGTCTTTGCTGAGGAGTCGGCTTGCTCTGATCTAACTGCTGCTGGCTGTATCCACCCCAATGGCTGGGGGACCATTATGGTTATTGGTATGCGTTTTGGGGGTGGGGCAATGATCGCTGATCTTGACAAGAGAGATAATCTCACTATTCCTTATGTAGATACTGCTAACCCTGAAAATAGTGATCCTACGATGAAGTCAGCCTTTATGGTTTTTGATATAACCAACCCTGAGGCCCCTCCAGAGCTGATGGCTGAATTAGTTATGCCAAGAATGGGGTTTGCAACAAGCTACCCAACGGTTGTGGTTATGAAAGATGGTGATCATGACGGGGCATATGATGATTATGATGACACTACCCCCAGTAGTGGGGAAAATCGCTGGTTCTTAGCCTTTGGCTCGGGACCTGCGGATGCTAATGGTAACCCTGGCTATGTTAATACTGGTGGTACTTACATTGATGTGGCATTGGATAACGCAAGTAGTGAGCAACCAGGACAGTTTTACATGGTTGATCTGGTAAAATTAGGAACCAACAGGGAGATTTATTCCCTGGATAAAGACGATAGTAGTGGTACTTTATCTCTATCAGCAGGGTTGCATATTTATACTTCATTTGATACCGATACATTTGTTAGCGATCCTGTTAGTGTCGATTTTGATCTCGATTATAATACGGATGTTTTGTATTTTGGTACGATCAGTGGCGACACTGGAAATTGGACAGGAAAGCTGAGACGTATCGTTATTGATGATCAAAATGATGGTGATAATAACATGATCCCGTCAAATTGGCTTGATGATAATGTGATGATGGATGTTAGTCAGCCAATATCAGCGGCACCTTCGATTGCTCAGGATGATGTGGGTCGGAACTGGGTTTTCTTTGGAACAGGTCGTTTTTTGACTGCCGGAGATAAGGTTGATGTTGACCCTCAGAGCTACTACGGCTTGAAGGAACATCTGGATGATTCATTGAACCGAGATTGGGGAAAAATTGATGAATTGGATGATTTATTGGCTGTGACCGATGTCTCTGTATATTCAGATCGTACAATTGACGCTTCAAATGTTGATGCCGATGCTTATGATTCAGGTGGAACTGAAAAAAACTGGCTGGATTTGCTTGCGACACAAGAGTCTAAACAAGGGTGGTATTTAGACTTTGAAACAGGTGAGAGAAATTTAGGGCAGGCTGCATTGATTGGGGGGCTCCTGTCGTTTACGACATTCACTCCTGCAAGTGACATTTGCTCTGCTGGCGGGACCAGTGATCTCTGGGCCTTGTATTATAAAACAGGAACAGCACATTATTCCGGTGTCCTTGGTACAACAGGTACTGTGGTAGGTGCCGTGACAAAAGAAAAAGCGAATAACAAGATTTCACTGGGGCAGGGTCTGGCAACATCACCGAATATTCACGTCGGACGG
>QNAG01000283.1 GCA_003641415.1 Candidatus Zixiibacteriota bacterium
ACGAGCGTGGGTAATGTTCTTCAGCTTTTCCAAAGTGCCCTCTATACGACCGAACGCAGATAACCCGGAGAGTGTCTGTAGATACAGCTTGGCAATAGTGGAAGGTGTCAGCAGGAGACAGATACAATGCAGAGGGGTATTGTCAGGAGTGCGGTCCGTTAGTCCATCTTTTGAAATCCCGATCAGAATGTACAACTCATTGACAGCATCAGTACGGGCATGAGGAAAGGCGAAACCGTGTCCATAGGAAGTGTTATCGATTTCCTCGCGCTCACGAATGGATTCTAATATCTCGTTATAATTAAGAGCAACCCCTTCGGTATGAATCATATCGATGAGTTCACGTATGGCTTCATCTTTGGTGCGAGATTTCAGGTCGATATTGATACGACGATCCATTAACAGGTTAGCGAGTTTCACTGATGATATCCTCACTCTCTCGAGATTCACGATATTTTGTCTTTTCACTAATTAACTCTGGGGAGGCAACTCCACCGGAAACTAAAAATTTTATACCTTCTTCAATGGTCATATCTACGATATGGATTTGGTCAACAGGTAACAGTACAACCATACCGGAGACAGGAGTGGGGGTAGATGGAACAAAAACAGAGGCGCATGATCTCTGAACCCCATCGATAACAACTGTGAAGCGATTAGAGATGAAACACAAAGCCCATGATCCCCGACGAGGATACTCGACCAGCGCAACTTCTTTGAATGACTTGACCGATGGACCAGTAACAGCTGATAGAAGTTGCTTGGCTGCTGAATAGATAGGACGAATTATAGGCAGACGTATCAACATTTGATCACCCAGACGGTAAATGCGAGCGCCGAAATAATTGCGAGTTAGGATACCAGCCAGAATGATTAAGAGGATAGTTGTAAACACTCCAAGACCCGGAACATAGTAACCCAGGGTATTATTGATAATTGGTTGCAGGATTCCGTCAATAGCTTCAAAGAGAAATTTAATAACGATATATGTCAGAATCAATGGGACAACGATAAGTACACCCGAAAGAAAGTAACGCTTTACTATAACAACAGTATTTTTCATAGTAGATCCGCTTCCTGATTGAAGCCAATTCCTTCTGAAGGGATGTTATCTGCTAACAAAGTCTATGTCAAGTATAACCGAATAAAGGAAATAGTTATGGAATTATGCCAAAAGAAGACGCTATGCCGGAAGCAAAATGTAAAACAGGTTCAGGGTATATCCCAAACACAAATAAACCAGCAAGCCCAATAAGCAATACTGTCAGAGCAGGGAAGTTGTAAGTGACTTTGTGCGGGGAAGGCTCCTTAGCGAAATACATCTGCTTGATGATGTTGGCATAGTAGTAGATAGCGAAGACCGTTGTTAGCAGTGCTATTCCCACCAGCCAGTACATCCAATAAAGTCCGGGATCATGCTGTGCAGCCTGGATACCAGCTGCAAAGATATAGAACTTGGCCATAAAGCCGGCCAGAGGTGGGATGCCAGCCAGCGAAAGTAAGAACACTGCAAAAGTAGCCGATAACAGAGGTGAGGTTCTAGCTAAGCCGGAATAAGTAGAAATCTCACAGGAACCGGTCTTATCCTCAACAATCGCCACTGCAGCGAAAGCTCCCATGTTGGCAAACATATAGGCAAATATGTAAAAACCCATTGCAGCCATACCAAGGGCATTCATGGCTACTATACCGATCATGATGTAACCGACCTGTGCGATTGAAGAATAACCCAGCATGCGCTTGATGTTTGTTTGGCGAATAGCAACGGTATTACCAAGTATCATAGCTGCCACTGCTAAAAGAGCTACTAACCGTCCCCAGTCATTGGGAGCCATATCGGGATGATGGAAGGCAAATAGCCCATTGACAAAAATCTTGGCAAAAGCTATCAAACCGGCCGCCTTCGAACCTACCGACAGAAATGCTGCTACGGGCGTGGGGGAACCCTGGTATACGTCGGGAACCCACTGGTGAAATGGCGGCAAAGACAGTTTGAAGCCGATACCAGCTACAACCAATACAATAGCAAGGATGAGGATAACGCCTATGTTCTGAAATGTCAGATGAGTGATGGCGATGTTGATCTTCATTTGCACCAGATCGGTAGTGCCGGATAGTCCATATAGAAATGAGATGCCATAAAGCAACAAGGCTGAAGAAAATGCGCCAACAATAAAATACTTGATTCCGGCCTCGACCGATAACTTATCATCCTTGAAAAAAGCCGCCAGTACAAACAGGGGAATTGTCGTTAGTTCCAAACCAATATACAATGAAAGAAGCTCATTTGATGATGACAGGAACATCATACCGACCGTAGAAAATAGAATCAGACCATAAAACTCACCGCGATGATTGACAATCTTTTCGCGCATGATGCCAAATGAACTGCCAATGGCCATGAAGGCTGATCCAAGAAAAATGATTTTGAAGAACTTAGCGGCGGTATCACTTACAAACATATTGCCAAACCCGTGACCGGTGCCAGTAAAACCAAGAATTAGCCCGGTAATCATCAGCCCCGCGAGAGCCAAGTACCCCGCAGTTGTTTCGCTCTTCCGCTTTGTCAGCACATCATAAGCGATAATTAGCAGAGCCCAGAGGAAAAGGAATATCTCCGGGGCCATCAGCCGCAGGTTGTATTCAGGAAAGGCGAATTCCATACTACCGAGCCAGCAGATTTACAAGGTTTTGTAGCGTGGCGGACATTAGTATCTCTAACGGTTTGGGATAGATACCAATAAACAGTGTTAACAAAGCTAAGGGTGTTACCGCGAGAATCTCGCGGAAGTTAATTTCAGTAAGGTGCCCCCATTTATCTTCATCGAACTTGCCGAGAAACACGTTCTGTATCATCCGCAGAATGTAAGTTGCTCCAAGAACTACTCCGAGGACCGAGATTCCAACCAGCACTTTATTGAGAGCGCCAAAGGCACCAACAAAAATCATAAACTCGGAGACAAAGCCAGACATCCCTGGCAATCCCAACGCCGCCATGCCGAACAATACCATCAAACCAGTATATACAGGGACCTTGACACCCAGCCCGCCGAAAGCAGCAATTTCACGGGTGTGGGCGCGATCGTAGAGCACACCCACCAGAAGGAATAAGGCGCCGGTAATCAAACCATGTGATACCATCTGGAACATACAACCAGCAATAGCAGTTACAGATGAGAATGCAGCCAGTGACAAGATGCAGTAGCCCATATGAGATACCGATGAATAAGCCACAAGTTTTTTGAGATCTTTTTGGGCCATTGAAACCAAAGCGCCGTAGATTATACCGATCACTCCCAGCACTGCTATCCAGAACGAAAGCTCCCGAAGTGCCGATGGAAACATTGGCCAACT
>QNAG01000284.1 GCA_003641415.1 Candidatus Zixiibacteriota bacterium
AACAAGTTGAATTGTCTGGGCAGTTTCCTGGTTTAAATTCTGATCAAGAGACCAGAAGGTAAAATGGTAAATTCCTGATTCATTAAATTGAATTGGGCCACTATATGCAGATGCATCACCGCTGTCGATCCGGTAGTTCGTTGCCAGCACACCGCTGCCGCCAACCTCGTCGGCTGCCGACAAGGTCACTGATGCCCCGGGGAGATAGCCATCTCCACCATTTGAGGTTCCATTGATCTGGGCTGTGGTGACTGGAGGCTGGTAGTCAGCAGTCGCCGGTCCGGAAAAAGTCTGGGTCGGGGCAATATCAACAACATCAAAAGTTCCGTCGCCATCATTATCAAGGCGCATAACCGGATCATTATCAAGATCGGTAAGATCCAGGTCAACATTACCAACTCCACCAAGATCAATCGGCACATCGTAGAAAACACTGGTACGGATCACGCCACCATCACGCATGAATTCGTATTTGATATTGAGATATTCTCGATCAATACCATCGAATTCCAGGGTATAAACCGTACCTTCGGGAATAAAGATTTCTATACCCCGGTTGCTAAAATGGTAGTCAGAGCCAATAATACCCAGATGAACGGCATTGCCGGTGTTGCCGGACCACGTTTCGCCACCGACAAGGTTGACCTTTGGCCATTTGAAGTCAAAATCACCAAACATGAATTCAAAATCTGGCCATTTAAATGTAATACGAACACCGGCATCCAACCCACAGCAGTTGCAGGTTGCCGGATCGTTTCCGGTTACCTCTTTGATGGGATAGAAAGGGCTTTCGGCATAATCATACTCATAACCCTTCAGCAGCGAACGAACCAACAGTTCCGTTCCATGATAACTGGGCAGGTTCAGATGCTTCACATATTCCGCAGCAAAAGTGCGGACATTCAAATCCCAAGAACTGCCGATGGGAACGGTACCGTCGCCGTCGCCGTCATGAAATATCAAGATGTTTTCAGCTTGCCGCTCGATCACGTGAATTGTGGGAATTTTACAGCCCAGAATCATATACGATTTTTTCGGCAGATAAGTTTCCTCTTCACCATCAAGATCTTCGTGAAAAGATTGCGCGTTGGCCCATAAACTGGGATCACCACCAGTTACTCCTTCAATTTTACTGTCAATTGATGGGTCGCTGGAAAAATTTATAAAAGTATCACCAATTTTGTAGTAGCCTTGATCCGACGTAACGTCATGGATATATTTTTCTGAAGGTAGTAACTGATAGGCACTTGGCATGTATTGAACCAACCTCATGGCTTGGCTATCTTCAATATGATCCCCATCCATATCTATACAAAGTAAATCGCTTTTAATGGTCAAAATATGATTGCCGACTTTTGGTTTTCTTAATCCATCTTTCAATAGCGAAAAACTATCAACAGAACCAAGATGAGGAGTGCCAATAAAAAATAAATTTTTTATATGGTCATTGAAAGCAGGGTCTTTTTGTAGCATGGATTTGGTGACCAATCCACCCATGCTATGGACCAGGAGATTAACCTTTTGATCTGGTAGTAGATATGGGGCTTGCGCTGCTTCTTCAATTGATTTTATTTCCCCTGTCACATATGTAATGAAATTTTTCAATTTTATAGCATTTTTAGCATTATCAAGCCGCCAGTCATAGACAAAATAGAACGCATCTTCCGGCAGCAGGTCACCAGTGCTTATCTCAGGATTAGCTACAAAAGGATGTTTCTCCGAACCGCCATTTTCATGGAACACATAACCCTGACCAAAACTTTTTTTTGATCGATAACCAAGATATTGTTCTAACCCATAAAAGGTATCGCCAAAAATCGATGTAAATGGCATCATTCTTCTAATTACACTTGTGGCCTTGACTGTTTGAGGGTCGCCACAACCATTCGAATCACAAAACAAATCATCAAGGTCATTATCACATTTATGTAAGTACAACTTTAAAGGGCTCCATAATGTCTCATACTCGTTATTATTATCGTCATAAGATTCCAGAACGCTACCCATAACCCCATGGACAATAATCAGTGGTGTCCGCACCCAGAATATGGGCAACCGTTTTTGCACTGTCTGGCTCATGGTTGTATTTTCGAAGCTGACATCTATGGTATATTCAATATCGTCAGCATCCGGGGGAATATGCAAAAGATAATCAAGCGGATCAACCTGATCTGAAAAATCAATAGGGAAGACATGGCTTTCTAATGGCACAGAGATATTATCAATCAAAGTGACCGGAGGTATTTCACCCAGGTAGGAATTATTGGTGATGCTGACCGTCAGAACACCTTCGTGAACA
Organism: Candidatus Zixiibacteriota bacterium; assembly: GCA_003641415.1. Classification (GTDB taxonomy): domain Bacteria; phylum Zixibacteria; class MSB-5A5; order GN15; family FEB-12; genus B120-G9. The sequence continues at coordinate 2,300 of QNAG01000284.1, forward strand.
CCCTGGTAGGCATTGTTTACCGAATCATCGTTGTTCAGCAGGAATTGTATCGGCACGACTGCTCCGGGCCGGAATTTGCGCCTTCCAAGCTTCGACTGAATAACAGTCTGAGGCACTGGTGGGGTCCGTTGAGGATCCCCCAGAAGCGGCGGCAAACAAAGATCCACATCCATCTCATCGACATTCAGATAAATTTTGAAATCAGTGGCAACGATATACTGGCCGCTGTTCATCCCCTCCACTTCAATAGTAAGGATGTTCTGGGCTCGTCCTTCCCGGGCCAGATGAATCCAGGACGATGGAAAGCGAAATACATATTGTCCGTCAGGAATTGTTTCCTCCAGCCCAGGGGCAGCAATTTCATGGCCATTCATATACATTTTCACCGTATGAGGATCATATTTCTCATGGGCCATCGGCAGGGAGAAATTAACCTCGAGCCAACTGGCACTAATGTTCTCCGGTAGAATACCGCTGGGCACCGAAAAGGGCAGTTTTAAAGTCTGCTTGTTGGTACAGTACCAATCCTTGATCTCGGCAATCACGGTTACATTTTCAACCGTATAAGTCTGTGGATCGGTACCCGGGGCGCAGCCGATCTCAAACGTCTGTGAAACCTGATAGTCACCGGAACGGGCAAAAACAGTTCCCGTTACATATTTACTGGCAGAGAGTTCAAACTCAATAAATTCCCCTTGGGCCAGGTGGCAATGATTTATTGTCGGATTAATGCGAATCGCCGGATAACTGTCATCATCGACGGCCACTGCTATATCAGCCAGGGTATCACCATAATTCATGAGACGGAAACGGCTGGTCATCATTCCTGGCAATGTTTCAACGGGCTGGATATCAAGGTTGGCAACAAAGGGCCGCACATGAACCAGAGCCCGGCTGTAATCAACAAAGGAGTACGACTCGCCTTCGTCCGAAACCACTTTCAGATAAAACTCATAAAGTGTCTTTTCAGCATCTTGGGCATGCACAAACAATTCAACTTCACGAATCTCGCCGGGCTCAAGAGTTGCCTCACGGCCGGGACT
>QNAG01000285.1 GCA_003641415.1 Candidatus Zixiibacteriota bacterium
ACTGTAGATGCATACCCGAACCGTAGTTTTACCGCGAAGGTTACGGAAGTCCGTTTTGCGCCTAAAACAGTTGAAGGCGTAGTCACTTATGAAACGCTGCTCACTGTGGATAATTCCGATCTTTCTTTACGGCCCGGAATGACGGCAACAGCGGACATCATCGTAAAACGAATAAAAGACGTTGTCCTTGTCCCCAATACAGCGCTCCGATTTATTCCACCGGTAAAGCAGCATAGTCCGCCAAAAGGCGGTGGCGGACTGTTAAGCGCTATTTTGCCCCGCCGTCCTCCACGGGAATATCGAGAAAAACCCTCTGCTGACATCAGCCGACAAAGAGTCTGGAAATTGATGGGGGGCAAGCTCGTTGCCGTCAACATTACGATTGGGGCAACCGATGGTCGGATGACAGAAGTGGTGAAAGGTGATATCGAACCGGGTCTCCCGCTTGTAGTGGACACGAGGAGCAGCGTCAATTGAAAGCCATTTCCAAAATATCAGGTCGGCCTTTAATTGAGATAAAGGATGTCTCTAAGGTCTATGGGCAGGGTCAGGCGGTCATGCATGCACTACGCGGCATTAACTTGCAAATTACCAATGGTGATTTTGTTGCAGTTATGGGACCGAGCGGTTCAGGTAAATCTACATGCCTGAACATCCTGGGCTGCCTTGATACACCCACTCTCGGAACCTATCTGTTCATGGGAATTGATGTGGGCAAGCTAACCCGCAACCAGCGCGCGCTTTTACGGCGCCATTACCTTGGTTTTGTATTTCAGAACTATAACTTGTTGAAACGCACATCGTCGATTGAAAATGTTGAACTGCCTTTGATCTACCGTGGTTTGCCTGCTGCCGAAAGGCATGCATACTCCCTCAATGCACTTAAGGCAGTGGGTCTGAAAGGATGGGAACATCACACGGCGGGTGAACTCTCCGGGGGCCAGCAACAACGGGTTGCCATTGCACGTGCCATTGTAACCGAGCCGACTGTGCTGCTGGCAGATGAACCGACAGGCAACCTTGACTCCGAGCGTAGCAGGGAAACCATTGAGCTTCTTGCCCGGTTCAACCGTGATAAGGGTATTACTATCGTAATGGTGACTCACGAGACGGATATGGCATCCTACGCAAAACGCAGTATTAACTTTATCGATGGCTTAATTGTAAACGACAAATTACAAGAGACGTCCTGATGTTGTGGAATGCGATCTTGTTGGCCTTGCGGGAAATCCGCCGCAACATAATGCGATCATCACTGACAGCGCTGGGTATCATTATCGGGGTTGCAGCAGTTATCATAATGGTAACCCTGGGTAGTGGGGCTACAGCAAAGGTTACGAAACAGATTTCAAGCCTAGGCAGTAATATGCTGCTGATAAGGCCTGGCCAGGGCATGCACGGTCCCGGCGGCAGACAGTCAACCGCATCAGCATTTAAGGTAGAAGATGCCGAAGCTATTGCCCGGGATATTTCCGGTCTCGAGGCGGTAGCGCCGTCCGCAACCCAATCCATGCAGGCTATTTACGGCAATGAGAACTGGTCTACTACAGCAGTCGGCACTACTAACGCTTACCTCGAAGTAAGGGACTGGCCCATTGAAAAAGGACGCCGGTTCAGCAAAAGTGAACTGCATGGGGGAAAAGCGGTCTGCATTCTTGGTAGTACGGTAGGGAATAAGCTTTTCGGTGGACAAGACCCTCTAAATGCTACTATCCGCCTGAAGAAGCTTTCATTCCGTGTAATTGGTTTACTCAAGACCAAAGGGCAGTCTACATTCGGCACGGATCGGGATGACATAGCGCTTATCCCTCTTAGGACGTTGCACCGACGTATTACAGGAAACACGAATGTCAGTGTTATCTATGTTTCAGTACTCGACGGCGTTTCCATAGAAATGGCCAAAAAAGATATCGAACGATTGATGCGCGAACGCCGCCATATCTCACAGAGAGAAGATGATGATTTTAACGTTATGGATATGCGGGAAATCGTTAAAATACTTTCAGGAACAACGCGTGTGCTCACAGGTCTGTTAGGGGCGGTTGCTGCCGTGAGTTTGCTGGTGGGCGGGATTGGAATAATGAATATAATGCTGGTATCCGTTACCGAACGAACCCGTGAGATCGGTATCAGGCTGGCTTTAGGCGCTTTGGAACGTGAAGTCCTCTTGCAATTCCTTGTGGAGGCGGTTGTTTTGTCCTCATTAGGCGGTATAATCGGCATTATGTTTGCGCTCACTACATCGCTCGTGCTTTCGAAAGTATTGCTTGTCCCTTTCATTTTCAACATAGGCATCGTTTTCATCTCTTTCATCTTCTCGGTTGCGGTTGGGATAATCTTCGGATACTTTCCCGCACGTAAAGCAGCACGCCTCGATCCCATCGAGGCCTTGCGCCATGAGTGACGAGGCATGGGAACGAAACAGGCGCAGCCCTCTTAACAAACACATACCCGGATAATACTAATGGCATTATAACGAACATAAATGGCAATGAAAAGTGTAAACTACTTCGATCTGTGCAGTTAGCCATTAGCGTTCAGCAGTTAGGGACAAGGTCGAAATAACATCCCCAGACAGACAAAATAATGCCAATTCCGGGACTGTAATCTCAATCCGGGGCAGTGTGATTGACGTCCGGTTTGAGAACCAAATTCCCTCACTTTTTCACATCCTCAAAACAGGTGAAGAGGGCAAGATCATTATTGAGGTTATTACCCATCTGGACTCAAAAACCATTAGAGGAATTGCCTTGACATCCACCAAGAGTCTTGCTCTCGGATCAAGGATAATCGATACAGGCCATCCCATTATGGTGCCTGTTGGAAAGACCGTCTTGATCATGGAGATGATACATAACATTGTCGGCCATCATGAATGGGCCAGCATCTTTTGCGGCATTGGCGAGCGCTGTCGTGAGGGTGAAGAGCTTTACCGGGAGATGAAAACCACGGGTGTCCTCAATAACACGGTTATGGTCTTTGGTTATATGAATGAACCTCCCGGCGCAAGGTTTCAGGTCGGCCATACCGTACTCACAATGGCGGAATATTTCCGGGATGACGCAAGGCAGGATGTATTACTCCTGATCGATAATATATTCCGTTTTATCCAGGCCGGGATGAAAATATCGGGACTTATGGGGCAACTCCCCCTCTCGTCTTGGATATCAACCTACGATGGGAACCGAGCTCTCTGAACTTGAGGAGAGAATTTGCAACACAGCTTCAGGTGCGATTACTTCGGTTCAGGCCGTGTACGTGCCTGCTGATGATTTCACAGATCCTGCAGCTGTTCATACTTACGGAAATCTTTCCTCATCCATTGTGC
>QNAG01000286.1 GCA_003641415.1 Candidatus Zixiibacteriota bacterium
GAGACCAGGTGTACGCTGATGTGTTCTTGTGTGGAAGAATCCCCCATTGTATTAAAGGACTACACCATTATAAATCCGCTGCGGCATGATTTACATCTGGAGTGAGCTGATATAATGATACTTTGTTATGAAAGTATATCATCAAGGTATAATTAATTGTATAGGCGTCACATTGGTTTCTTTATTGCTGAGTATATTCTCTATGGGATAAAAAATTCTTTGCATACGAATTTACGTTGGAATGCATAAATTGCACGATCGTTCTGTGCAGGGTTTGCACTTTTTGAAGATTGTAAGTTAACAAATATGAAAATAGCTCCTTTTTCTGCGGTTCGTTGTGTTTGGGCCGATGGCAAGGAATTTGCTTAGATGTTTGGTATGAATACTCATATGGAATGGAAAAATATGAAAAACTCAAAAGGTTTTACTCTTATTGAGATTCTCATTGCTTTAACGATTTTCTCTGTCGGGCTCTTGGCAATTGCGGGATTGCAGGTTTCTGCAATCAGGTATAATTCTGGATCAAACTTACGCACATCCACAACCGCATTAGCTCAGGGAATTATGGAGCAAGTTATGGCGCTTGAAAGTGATGATCCTCTTTTAAGGGTTTCGGGAACAAATACCGCTAATATTGATCCCAATGATTATGACGGTGATGGTGATGCAACGACTTTGCGGCTGCCAGGGGCTGGATCATTTACGGCAAACTGGGTTGTTACCAAGGACATACCCGTTTCTCGTGTATCAAGAATTACTGTGAATGTGCTGGCAGCATCAGGTCGCAGCATGACTCTAACTAGCTTTAAGCGCTACAGTCTTTAAACTTTATAAGGTTCTGTATGATGTGTGGAACAAATAATAAAGGGTTTACCCTTGTCGAGCTGTTGGTTGCAACCGCCATTTTTGGACTTGTAGTTTCTGGAATGTATGGTGTTTATTTGTCAACACAAAGAACGACTGTTAATCAAGGCGAGTTGGTTGATGTTCAACAGGATCTTAGGGTTGTCAGCGACTTTATGAACCGTGATATAAAGATGGCAGGAGCTCTGATCCCTGCGGGTAATACAGGTGTAGTTGCGGGATCAAATGCGACGACGCTTAATTTATCAACTGCTTCAAGTCTGTATGCCTATGCCCGAATTTCATCTGACTTGGAAATACCCGCAAGTCCGGGTGCATCTACTGATTTTGTTTTTAGCATATCTGTTCCAGCATCAGTTGATTACTTTAAGGCGACAGACACCATTCGGATTGTTCGTCCTCAAAGCGGTGCTCAGCCTCTCGATACCGATTTAACAGTTTCAGGTGTTGATAGGACAGGACCGACGATTACAGTCAATAATTTTTCTACTTCAAGTGCTATCCAATACAAAGCAGGTGATATTATGGCCCGTGTTGCAGCAGGCTCTTCTCCTGATCCCTCAACGATTACCTGGAGTCTGAATGCGTCTGCCGACCTGCAGAGATCTCGTGATGGTGGAACTGCAGAGACTGTGGGTGGAAATATTTCCAGTCTTGCTTTCAGCTATCTGCTTGAGAATGGAACTGAGATTTTGGCTCCGGCGGCAGCTGATCTTGATAATATTCGTGCTGTTAAGGTTACATTGACTGTCGACACTGCACGACAGTTGGGTAGACCGAATAGGCAGCGTAGTTTGTCAACTATTACCTATTTGCGGAATTAACACGAACAATATAGCGAAGGAAAGTTTTATGGTGCCGAATCCAAGTACCAAAGGTAAAGGTTGTCCTACTTTTCATGTGAAAGATGAAAAGGGTTCTGCTCTGATCATTGCGTTGTTACTTTTAGCAATTATGAGTGTGTTTGGTGCAATCCTCATGTCAACTTCTACAACTGAGATTCAGCTTTCGGGTAATTATCGTAATACTCAAGAAAGTTTTTATACCGCAGACCGTGCGATTAATTATTCTATGCAGGGTGCATCTGCGGGTTCTGGTGTTGTGGATCTTTATCTTGATCAGAATACTTCAATACCTTCAACTCCAATACATCGAACTTTGATTGCAGTTGACCAATCTGACTTGGAAAATATTGATGAAAATGGTGATGGTACGAGGGATAACCCTATAATGTCAGATGACCGCAATAGTGTTATCTATATCGGTTCTGGTGCTCCACCAGTTGGTTCTGGTTCTGATGCTTCATTATTTAAAGCTCGTAATTATGCTATCGATGCCGTTGGGATTTTTCCCGCTTCTGCTGCGAATCCATCTCGTAGCGAATTGCGGGCTCAATTTGCCAAGATAGTTCCTAAGTAAATAGCGCATTTAAACGGAGTTAGATATGAAAAAAATGCTATTACCGTTAGTCGTTTCCTTTTTGCTTTTTCTTTCGATCTCTGCTTTTGCCCAAAATCAAACAGAAGATTTATACATCTACAATCATAATACTAAATATGATGGCTCTTTCGATGCAGAACGAGTCTATTTGTATAATGATGCAGATGGGATTTGGCAAGGTTTTAAGACAATGAGGCAATTTAAGTGCAGTGATGCACGTCGGGCATTAATTTCAACAGGGTCATGGGTTGGGAATCTCTCTGACGATGGGCAATGTCTGGGAGATGCCGAAGCTCCTGAATGGACGAGTGGTAATTATCTGAATTTCCGGCACGAAAAAAATAAATAGTTAAGAGGAGACAAAACCCATGAATCATATCCATCTATACATCATCATGGCAATGCTGCTTATTGCCCCCTGTTCGGGTTATGCACTGCAAGATTCGTATATTGGTGACACTGCCATTTATGGTGGTTCAACTACGGCACCAAAACCGAATGTTTTGATTCTATTTGATTCATCCGGAAGTATGGGGTCAACATGTGCTGGTTGTACGCAATCAAAAAGAGATATTGCCCGGGCAGTTGTTTCCAACCTGATAAGCACAACCAATGGTGTCAACTTTGGAGTCATGCGCTTTAACAATGTTGACGACGGTGGACGTTTTATAACGAGCAATATCGGTGGAAGTAGTTATACTACAACTATTAAAGACATGGATGCCATTCACACAGGGACAACAACTAATCGACAAGCTTTGATTAATATTGTAAACACAATTCCAGCATCGGATTGGACCCCTCTGGCAGAAGCTCTATTTGAATCCATGCGCTATTATGCAGGTGGCACCAGTGCTTTTAATGCAACCACTGGAAACTACACTTCTCCCATTATGGCAAGTTGTCAGTCAAACTACGTTATTATTATTACTGATGGTGCTTCAACACAAGATCTAGATAGCGTATTGACAGGTATTTACGATTGTGGTGGTGGGGACTGTAGTAATGCGCATA
>QNAG01000287.1 GCA_003641415.1 Candidatus Zixiibacteriota bacterium
ATTGCTTCATTCAGACCAATGGCCTTGGCTAAATTTGGCAGTACCAGGAGCGGGTAGTCATCAATGAGAGACTTCATAACACCTGCCGTTCCCGATTAAAAATGCCATGAGTATGGATTATTTGAAAATCAAAAACCCCCGATCTTGGCCGCTCATAGCTAAAATCATAATGTGTGATAATACCGGCAAAGATAAGAGAATCGACTAGCTTGGTGGTGTGTTCAAGATCAAAACCGCACGTCTCGGCAATATTCAGCAAACCAACTGATCCCTTTCCTTCCTGGTCGCAGTTGTCAGCTAACAACATCAGAACAAACTTTTTTTCAACCACCAGGCGGCTCTCAATAGCCAAACTCACAAAAGTTAGAGACATTAGTTTTTACCTTCCACAATATATACAGATGATCTTTTCACCGGCGGCCAAACGATTTAAAACTGTCTCAGTGTGAGGCAACCCACAAACGTGACAACAGGTAGATTTCTGTGTTGCTCTCAGATGATTACCATTCATCATGATTCCGCAATGAGAACACCTGAACTTTTCACCACACTGCAAACGATTTAGAACTGTCTCAGTGTGAGGCAACCCACAAGTCGGGCAACTGGGATATTTCTTCTGTGATTTAATACTCATGACCGGAACCTTTCTTCCTGCTCGGATTGACCGTTTTCAAAATGTACATTTGGTCCTACGCCTATAGCCTGGCGCAACTGAAGAAAATGGTTTTCAGACTTCGCCAGTGCCGCCAAGGATTGTCGAATTTTTGTATTATCGTGTTCTGCTGGTGCGATCGCCGCCAGAATGACAAACTGCTCAGGAGTTAAACGCGATCGGAACAGCGGTGAGTTTTGCGTGGCGTAGATCATCTGCTCGCAGTGGCGACAGCGGGTTCTCTTCAACTGTAAAAATGTGCGGCGAGCTTTTCCATCCAGCATTTTCCCGCAATTAGGACATTTAGCCATTAGCCCGCAAAAGACGTTTAAAACCCAGCATCGGAGCCTTTTTTCATCAATTAGCAGCGGTAGTGCTTCTGCTGCCAAACGGCTGATATCATCATTAGTCGGCATCTTGTAAAAACTCCCAAAAAACAACTGTAACTAACTAAAAATATTCCGTTATTCCATGACCAAACCAAACATTGAATGGACATAAACGGCGGGAAATTTTGCATCGCAGAGCGTTAGTCGCCCACAGTACCTTTTTTTATTTGAGCAGTCGGTCCATGTGGTGCAGAAATCTTGTATTCATTCGGTCAGAGATCTGCTTCATCGTTGGGATACTGATTCTGTCTTGCTCAACCATCGAAGCCATCGTGATCACAGCCTTAGATCTTACTGGCAAGCGAGACTTTCCAGCCCGCTCAAATACTCCCGTATGAGATCCAGCCCTAGCAATAAAGGCATGAGGCAACCTAGTTGTTTTACCCTTTTCGATCTGGACAAATACTCCACCAATCCTGTTTGATCTCTTTGCAAATGTGCTTTTTGTGCCAGTTGTCGTAATCCGTCCCCGCTTCCATTTGGCCCCAAACTTAATCAGATCAATCGAGCGACCTTGAATGCGTATAATCCCGGTCAAAGTTGCATTACTAGCCTTCCTCCCTATCGTGATCTGTTTCTTGGTTATATTTGTTTTAAGGTTCCAATACCGCCGCACCCCTTTGTCATAGGCCGCCCGACCAGTGGTAACAGCTTCATTCACAGCCATTCTGGCGGCAGGAATAACTGTCTTCTTGCCATCCAGCATCAGTAGGGCAGAATTCAATCCATTAATCGAAATGTTAAGCTCCACGACTCACCTCTTCTATAGACGTTGATATTTCACCGAGCACCACAGTCTGCTTCTCCATCTCTTTTCTGAACAGCTTCAGCTCATCGATAATTTCACTTAAACACGCCTCTATTGTGGCAACGATAGATCCAGAATCAATCAGGCAATCATTTCTTTTAGACATATTTTCCCTTTTTAAATTTGCTGCGTAATCCGAACCACCGGCAGGAGCAGCACCAGCTAAACAAACCACTTTAAAATTCCGCAGTTGTTAAGCCCCCTGTCTGATCACCGACGATCAGACTTAAAATTGATTTCACCGTAACCCCATTACTGGGACGCGAGGTGCACCATCAATCAATCTTGGAATTGATCAACCGCTGCGGATCGCGCTAACCCGCTTCTTTTATTGCTGCAAGTATCTATCTCTGCAGAGTTTTCTCAGCATCAACCATCTATACCAGGCTCCAAAAGCCAACAAGATAGCGATTATCAATGAGTCCCTCATGCAAAATACCCACAGCAACAAATTTAACTTTTAAACATCACCATTAACCTCCGACAGCGACAACTCTCTTAGGCCAGCGTTATCAAATGTTTTCTTCATGGCGCGGCGCTTCATATCTTCAATCAATCCCTCCAAAGGAATATCTATCTTCATGATTGGTATCCACTCAGCAATTGAATATCCATCAAACCCAGACTTTGGATGCTCACAATTTGAGTCATATAAGCTTTTACCGTCCCAATAAACTGCATGAGCAGCAGAGGCACCCTTAGTTGTATTAACCATTACAATGGCTGGCTGTTCGATGGGTATTTTTAGTGTCCAGCCTTTAATTTTTTCTGTAGAAACAGCCCCACCTTCCAGTCCGTTATCCTCTGCATAATCAAACTCACGAGGATCAACCCCGCTCTCTACCAAGTGAACCCGCAGCAACTCATCGATATAACTATCCACAGATTTTCCGGCACGACTGGCAAGCACAGATATATTCCCGAAAACAAACTTATCCACACCAACAAACCTTTTGCTCTCAGGCTCATCAGCTTCAAACGGATCTGTTGCAAATGAAGCGATAGCACCAGGACACAGACCAAGAGACAACATCAGCGGCAGCACATCAGGAATAGACTGACCACCAATCAAGTACTTTCCTCCCAACTGAGTGTCTTCATCAAATTCCTTTTGACTTAATCCACCAGGCATCGAAACGGATGCACGTAGACAATGCGGACCGGTTATTTTGATATGTTCAAAACTCATCAGACCAACCCCTTAAACAGCACTTTTTCCATCGATCTAGACAAATTATGATCTGGAGTTTTTAAATCGAGAAAATTATGAATGAAACGAGTAAACGTGAGGAAGCCAGCATGGTGACCATAGAAGGCCAGACAGTATTGATCATAAGCAGCATATGCTTTCTCCAGATCCTTCTGCATATGCCGAATGAGCGCCCCAGATTCACAACGAAATACATCACCGGCTGCAATCTCATTTAATCGTATCGGACGCTTGCCTGCTTCGGCCAGCA
>QNAG01000288.1 GCA_003641415.1 Candidatus Zixiibacteriota bacterium
TAAAGTATCAAATATGTCAGATTTAGATGAGGTTAGAGAGAATATAATAAAGATTCTACCTAAATGGTATGATATACCACCCAGCTATACACTACCATATACACCTCTAAATAATCTTGGAGATGCCTTGAATGGTACGTATTATAACGAGACATGGGAAACCTATGACTTCACAGGTTACCCAATATTTAGGATAAACTATACCTACCAAGCCAATTTATATAATGTAACAATCTATAATAATAGGTCTGTTTATAGATATGCTAATGGAGAGATAGGAGTAGATACCCAGGGTAACCATAGCCATTATCATAGATATACTATAGTAGACGTGGATATAATAATGAATAGAACACAGTTTATAATCATAAAATTCGTAGTCAATGATAATGATATAGACTACTACTTCAACAATGAGAGTAGCTACAAACTACCGGTTTTTGAATACAAGATATATAAGGATAGGGCAACTGGATGGTATTTTGATAAAGAAAATGTTTACTGTCAGGATGATTGGTGTAATGGAAACATTGATTTCGAAACTTATCCAATGCAACATCTATTCTTATTGAGAGAAGGATATGTAGCACCTGTTGAGGTAGAACATAATATTAGAGAAACCGCTTATTCACTCAAAATACCGATATCAAAAGAGATATCCAATGGGAGTAGTGTAGTACATATTTATCTCTCACCAGCGTATGTTGTTAAAAACGGTTCTTGTTCCAAGGATAAAAACATTATTCCATGGGAATTAGACAACATGGTTATAGCAGGTGTAGAGAGGATACTACCAGAATACCACTATAAGGTTATATCAAAATTAACTAAGAATATAACTGCTATAGATTCTAATCTACCTCAGAATATACAAAACTATACAACAGGGAACTATACTATAGGTGGTTATAGTATCTATCTTTATAATGGAGACCCAGATTCTTTCAGTTTTAACCCATATATGCTTTCAAAGGATGCAATAATAATCATATCAGACACTATTCAGGATGTTGATAAAATAGTTTCATCGATAAACTTCACAAGTGAATGGTACTATAATACCACTAATATTTTCAATGAGAGTATAAAGATGAAGGAGTTTAAATCAATAGATGAGAATCTACACCATATATACCATACTATTTTATCTGATTTAACCTCTTGGTCTCAATGGGTGGTAGCAGAATACTCTGGTTTACACATTGATAGAAATACAACTACTGTAACAAAACATAATGACACAGTTTTCAACTATACAGTATCATATAGTAGATATATCTTCGATGGAAATCAAAGAATGGAGAGAATACATACAGTTAGAGATCAAATAGAGAATCTAAGTGATGTCACTACTCTACAAAACGATGAATATACTCATATTAAAAACATCTTCAAAGATAAATCAGATGGCTCCATATTATCTACTGATTCTGATCTCATAGTGACTTTGATACCAAATAGTAGACAGGATGGTAGTAAATATCTAGAGACTTTCTCAGAGGTTCTCTCCTGGGCTTCCTGGGGTTATAGTTTAACATCGGGCTCTTATGGTTTATTGAAGACTGTTAGGGATCTAAGGGAGATAAACAGGATAGTTGATCCAATAAAGAAAGCGGAGAAGATAAAAGATTTCATGACTCCAGAAGTAGGAAAAGCAGAGATAGCAGATATAGCATTCCTGGGATTAGATTTCCTATTAACACTATCAACTGCTGTAGCTTCTAATGATAAATTCGTTGAGAGAGCAGCAGGAGAACACATGGTGGGTATAGGAATAGATGCATCTTTAACTGCTGCTGGTATAGCATTCCCACCAGCGGGTGTAGTTGGTATTACATGGACTGCAACATACTATGCAATGGTTGGTGGAATAACTATTCTAGGTATAGAGAAGAGTCCATATCTAGAGTATGCAAGTGACCCTGGAGATGCAATAGTATTCGCTTTCATAGTATTCACTGGAACAACTATGCCAGCGGAGTTTCAGAAAGAAGCTTTTGAAGATGCAGAGGAAACCATACTAACCTACTATATGAATTATACTAAATTCTTGAATAGAAGAGAAGTCTATGATGAGGAATGCAACTGCTGGTATATAATCGAACCCTACTACCCACAGTTCTATCTTGATCCGAGGTGATCAACATGAGAAAAACAATTCTTCTCCTAGTATCATTGGCAGTTACACTCTCATCTATAATAGTAGCAGTATATAATTTAAGTAATTCTCCATCGGATTCAAAAAATTGTGACGCGGTTTTAGATTCAAATGGTTATATGCATGTTGTATGGCAAGATAACAAGGATGGAGAATACGCTATATACTATGAGAGGGTTGAAACCGGTGTAAACCCTACGTTCTCTAATGCAATAAAGATTAGTAATAGTAGTGGAGAAGCAATTAATCCAAGTATAGCAGTAGATGGAGAATTAGTACATATCGTCTGGCAGGATAATAGAAGTGGAATATGGAGTATTTATTATGAGAGACGTACAACAGATGGAGTAGTACTAGTAGATGATAGAAGAATCTCAGAGATAGGGAATGAATCGATTAACCCAGAGGTTTCAGCGGGAAATGGAACCGTATTTATAACATGGGTTGAGAATGAAAGCGGGGGATACCATATACACTATACAATACTACACGCTGTATTGAATTATCCATCAACTATCTCCAATCCAATTCCAGGTAACTCCTCAACAGCAATTGATCCCCAGCCAACCTGTAGTGTACAAGTTGATGATAGTGATGGAGACACAATGACAATATACTGGTATGAAAACATAACAGGAAACTGGATACTAAGACAAACAAACACCTCCGTCTCCAATGGTACATACTATTGGAGGTATAACCAAGCCACTGGTTATAACACCAAGTATTGGTGGAAAGTATCTGTTAATGATTCAATAAATAATGTGACAGCAATATATCATTTCACAACTAGAGAACAATATATACCAAGTCCACCAGCGAATCTAGAGGCAACAACTATATCCAATACGCAAATCCAATTAACATGGAACAAAGGAGACAAAGCAGATACAACATATATAGAGAGAAACACAGTTTCCTCATGGACACGTGGTAGTGGCACCCTCATCTACAACGGTACAGCCACAAGCTACACAGATACAAGCTTATCACCACACACAACATACTATTATCAAGCATGGAGCTACAACACCACAGATAACACATACTCCACAACCAATATATCAGCAAGTAACACAACAAGTAACACCCCACCGACTATAAACAATGAGAACCCATCTA
>QNAG01000289.1 GCA_003641415.1 Candidatus Zixiibacteriota bacterium
CCTTGATCTGCCTGATACTGAGCTTCCGGTTTACCCCCGTGGTGAACGGCGAGCAAAGGATCCACAGATTGAAAAACGGATCATCCGCCTGAAAGAGTGGCGCAAGAAGATCGCTGTCGAGTTAGAAATTGATCCTGGTGTCCTCATCAATAATACCCTTCTGGAAGAGCTGGCACGTAAATACCCACGGACGGAAGATGACTTTGCTACGATTGATCTGCTGAAAAACTGGCAACGTAAAGTGTTGGGCGAAGAGATTCTGCAGGTGCTGAATTGAAAAAGCGGAGCTACCGGTTGGCTCCGCTTGAGTAGAATGTCAGGATTTTTTTGTATTGTCGAAAAATTTTACACTTGCTTCTTTTTCCGCTTATACCATATCAGTCCAAAAAGGCCGATCACAAGCAGGAGTATTGTTGCTGGTTCTGGAACGGGGTCAGAATATTGCTCCATTGCTGAGTATGCATAAATAAATGACCCTCGATCTTCTGCTGAATTTTGATAAATTGTCAGATCGGTCATTCCGGCAAGATCGTTGTAGAAAAAAGCAAAAGATGTTCCGAATAATTGATCCAAACCAAGATCGCTTAGAAGAGTGGTACTCGGTGTGCAGGATGTCGCATTAGATGGACATGTGGTAAGGCCATAGAAGTTTGCGAATAGCCCAATGATAGGGTCGTTGCTGCTATTACCATCACTATCAGAATCAGCAAACATTGGTTGAAAATCGATTCCTAAATCAATACTATCATCCAGTATGAAATCAAAATATCCACTAAATACAGAGTTTGCAGGGTTAAAATCTGCATCAGCAGAGTTGCTATCATAGCTGGCCAGCAGGTTGTACAAATCCCATCGTGCACTACCCTCAAGAACATCAATATGGGTACCATCAGCGTCGGTATATCCTGCAAGGAAGCCATAAAGATCGGGATTTTCTGTGAATAGATTAGGAGTTTCATCCCCTGTTGGTGTTGTGCCCCTGTTGATAATTGTCGTTCCGAGGGCATTTCTTGCCGCTATATTGTCTGGTGTTACGTTATCGGTAAAATCGGATAGCATTCCTCCCAGGTTAGGAATTGAGGTGAGAGCAAAACTCTCTCCAGCTACGTCCTGACCTTGAACCAACCAGTCTTCATCATAGAGAGAAATACCTAAAGCAGGTGTTTCAAAGCGATCTTGATAGAGGGTGAATGGTCCTAATGGGTGGTCATCGAACACATATCCGAATCGTCCATTAAAATATCCGGCGGTTAAATCTAGGTAGGCGTCAACATCGATACTGATATCATTAGAAACCTGCCAATCCATGGTGTATGTTGTTGTTGCATGAGCCCCACTTACACTACTGATATTAATCGTGTTGCCAAGTGTGGTGTCATAGT
Source organism: Candidatus Zixiibacteriota bacterium (assembly GCA_003641415.1). Classification (GTDB taxonomy): domain Bacteria; phylum Zixibacteria; class MSB-5A5; order GN15; family FEB-12; genus B120-G9. The sequence continues at coordinate 1,383 of QNAG01000289.1, forward strand.
GGGTTCTCGAGGTCCATCCCATCTCATCTTGGACCAAGACGGGGCGGTCGAATTCTAAATGTATCCCAGGATTCATGGTGACAGAAAAATCTTGAGCCAATTTTGCTTCTGCACCAATGGCGGCATTAAGGAAATCAAAACGTACGTCTACCCCAAAATTAGCAAAGTCATTATAAACATCAAGATGTGCCCCCAGGGGGACACCTGTAGCTAATTTAAAGGCCTCATTGGCATTTGCACTAATATTGAGAAAAGAATCAGAAATGCTGGAGCTTGCCGTTCTTTGAGCTCGGCTTACCTCCCCCGTTAATCCTGTAGCAGCGGTGTTTGTCCCACTAGCGATTACATCAGGGATTTTTGCTGTTACATCAACGAGCCCGTCAAGGTAGGATTTATGATAAAGGATCTGTCCTTCGTGGATATCAATGAGTGGTTTGTGGAAGGCCCTATCAATGAGTGTTCCTCCAAGTGCATCAAAAGTATGGCCAGCAACAGCAGCTACTGCTATGGCTCTGAGATATGCGCTGCCAATGAAATCCAGATCTATGCCCCCAGTGATCCCGGAAGTTGAAAAATTTGCAGCATGTAAAATAGAGTAGTCAGTATCGATCGTGGTAATATTGTTCGCTTGAGCTGTGCGCATATTGACATAGAGAGGGCTGTTGATGTCCAGGCTACCAAGGTTGATTCCTGCATAGGCATCAAATCCCATTCTTCCGTAGGTATCGATACTAAAGCGGTAGTCATTGTTTGGATCATTGTCTGGGTTGCCATCAGCCAGTCGATTACTTCCCGTTGACCATTTCTTATGCCAGCGAAGTCCCCAAAAATCATCAAACAGCGTGAAATCCTGACTGTCACCAGGGGCAACGGTGCTGGTGTCGTTCGCACTGAAACTTGCGTAAGTACTGTAATCTTCAGCAGAGGCAGGGGAAGTTGTTAAAAGGAACAACAAGGCAAGGGAAATGTAGCAGGTTGTACTCAACAATTGACTGGTTTTCATCGGTATCCTCCCGCTTCAAGTTGAAAAGGTGAACAACTAATAAGCAATGAAGAAATCGCGAAGTGATCGTAGGTAATCGTGAAGTGATCGTAGAAGAGAATGGTGTGAAAGAAAAATCTATGCGTAAAGGTTAATTAAGCAATAATTGTGCCTTTGTATCTAACTCATTGATATAATAGAATATATGAATTTGTTAATAGTTAATTTTAGTTAACTGTAAAGTTTTTCGACATATTTTTGGTTGTAGATCATTAATGTTTGGGGGGATGAATATTGAAATATCCCCGGTTATTGCTACGATTTTCCCTGCGAACTCTCCGTTTTCAGCGTATCTTCGTTAAGAGATTTCCCTCTCAGCTTTTTGGTTCAGTCATCGAAGCCGGATCGAGAAGTTTGTCCAGCATTTCTGCATCAATTCCATCTTTCAGGGCCAGTTCTCGCAAAGTTTTTCCGGTTTTATGTGCCTGCTTGGCCAGGTCGGCAGCTCGATCATAACCGATTTCCGGAACCAGTGCGGTGACCAGTGCCAGACTCTGTTCCAATAAATCGCCACAACGTTTTTCATCGGCTTGTAGGCCGGCCAGACATTTCTCATCAAAAGCTCTAACGCCGTGACTGAGTAGTTCAATGCTCTGCAAAATATTGTAGGCCATCACCGGCATCATCACATTCAGTTCGAAATTCCCAGAGAGTCCACAGAGTGCAACTGTCGCATCATTACCAATGACCTGGGCGCAGACCTGCATCAATGATTCTGCCATCACCGGGTTGATTTTACCCGGCATGATGGAACTGCCCGGTTGAACGGCAGGGAGAACCAATTCCCCGATACCGCAGCGTGGGCCGCTGGAAAGAAAACGGATATCGTTGGCAATTTTGAACAAGC